>JAJECR010000314.1 GCA_022821935.1 Candidatus Latescibacterota bacterium | reverse complement strand
CCCGATGGCGTGGACGAAGGCGTGCTGACGCTCCTGTTCGAATCGCCCGATGACTCGCTCATGGCGGCGCCCGACAACGTGTGCGTGAGTCCCCGCGGCGGCCTGATCGTGTGTGAAGACTACAGGAACGGTATCCAGCATATCCGGGGCCTGACTAAGGACGGGCGCGTGTTCGACCTGGCCCGGGACGTGGCCGGCATACCCTACCGGGGCGAGTTCGCCGGAGCGACCTTCAGCCCGGACGGCGAGACCCTCTTCGTCAACATGCAGCGGCCCGGACTGACCTACGCCATCTGGGGTCCGTGGCGGGAAGGCGCCGTCTAAGCGTTTCAGGCCTTCCAGGCGGCTTGATTTTGCCGGCCCGCCACCGTAGATTGACTACCAGATTCCAAAAACGATCCGACGCGTCTACCGTTTTGCCGCCTTCGCGGAATCAACGCCAAATACGCCAAAGGAGAACCAAGCACGTGTCCAAATTGAACCGACGCACATTCATACGAAACACCGCCGTGGCCGTCGGCGCCGTGGCCGTCGGCGCATCGGCCCTTCAGGGACTGGTCGCCCGCCGGGCGCGCGCCCTGGTCGACGGGCACGCCCACCTTACAGCGGCCCGGGGTGAGGGCGGATACGGTCCGCTCGCTCCCATGCCATCCCGAAACACCGGCGAGACCCTGCTCGAACTGCCGCCGGGGTTCACCTACAACGCCATCGGGAAGACAGGTGGCCTCATGTCCGACGGCCATCCCACGCCGGGCGACCACGACGGCATGGCGGCTTTTCCCGTGGACGGCATGGTCCGGCTCCTGCGGAACCACGAGGTTTCCTCAGTCACTCCGGGCGAAGCCTTCGGCAACCGGTCGGCGGCCTACGATCCCACCGCTCCCGGCGGGGTCACGACGCTGATCGTCGACCCGATGACGCGCGAACTGGTCCGCGATTTCGTGAGCGTGAGCGGGACGCTGTTCAACTGCGCCGGCGGGCCTACGCCCTGGGGTTCCTGGATCACCTGTGAAGAATCCACCCTGGGAAAGGTTCGGTACTTCAGAGCAAGCGAGATGCGGTACCGGGGCGGATACGACAGGGAGCACGGTTACTGCTTTGAAGTGCCTGCGGTTGCCGAGGAGACCGTGGCCGCCGAGCCTCTGACCGCGATGGGACGGTTCGTCCACGAAGCCGTGGCCGTCGATCCCGCGACAGGTATCGTGTACGAGACCGAAGACAACAATCCGAGCGGACTCTACCAGTACATTCCCGATCATCCCGGCGAGCTCGCACGAGGCGGCCGCCTGCGCATGCTCGCGGTAAAGGACCGGCCGGGGTACGACACCCGCGAGGGTCAGACCATGGGCGCTTCCCTGCCCGTTACCTGGGTGGAGATCGAGGACCCCGATCCGTCGGGGGCCGGGGTGGACGAGAACCTGGTACACAAGGAGGGGGCTGACAAAGGCGGCGCCGCCTTCAACCGCCTGGAAGGCTGCTGGTACGGCAACGGCCGCATCTTCTTCACGGCGACTACCGGGGGCGACAAAGGTCTGGGACAGGTCTGGGAGTACCGCCCCAACGGCGTGGACGATGGCGTGTTGACCCTCCTGTTCGAATCGCCCGACGCCTCGCTCATGACCGCGCCGGACAACGTCTGCGTGAGTCCGCGAGGCGGCCTGATCGTGTGCGAAGACAACCGGGACGGCATACCGTACATCCGGGGCCTGACAAAGGACGGGCGCGTGTTCGACGTAGCCAAGGACGTGGCCGGCATCGCCTACCGGGGCGAGTTCGCCGGTGCGACCTTCAGCCCGGACGGCGAGACGCTCTTCGTCAACATGCAACGGCCCGGGCTGACCTACGCCATCTGGGGACCGTGGAATGAAGGCGCGGTTTAGGCGATTTAGGCGGTTCAGGCGGTCCAGGAGGAGCGGCGGTTGTTCTCAAATGAAATAAAGGCGTTTCGCGCGCACCTTGCCTCGGGCGAACTTTGCCTGGGTGCCAGCGTGACATTAACCGATCCGGCCGTGACCGAGGCCCTGTGCGACTCGGCCGATTTCATCTGGATCGACACCGAGCACCGGGCGATGAACCTCGAGTCGGTGACCGGTCACCTCGTGGCCGCACGGGCGGGCCGCACCGCCGCCCTGGTCCGCGTGCCGTCGAGCGATATCGGCCACGTGAAACCCGTTCTGGACGCGGGTGCGCCGGGGATCATCGTCCCGCAGGTCCGCTCCGCCGACGAGGTGCGCCGCGTGGTGGACGCCTGCCGCTACCCGCCGATGGGTGACCGGGGGTTCGGTCCCCATCGTCCGTCGAACTACGGCAGGGCCTTCTTGGATATCGATTCCTTCGTGGAAGAAATGAACCGGGACCTGTTCGTCTCCGTCCAGATCGAGCACATCGAAGCCTACCGGGAACTGGACGCCATCGCGGCCATACCGGGACTGGACAGCCTGGTCATCGGCCCCGTAGACCTGAGCGGTTCCATGGGCGTGCTCGGGCAACTCGACGACGCCGGGGTCGTGGCCGCCATGGAACGCATCTTCGACGTGGGCCACGAAGCGGGCCTGTCCATCGGCATGGGCATGGGATCGCAGTACGCCTTCGGCCAGCGCTGGAGCAACCGGGGCGTCGACTGGATCCAGGTCGACTGCGACTACAGCTACATGATCAGCGGTTTCGACCGCGTTACCGCCGGAATCCGCGGCGGCTGACCTGGCGACCGACTTCATGATCACCGGCGGATTCGCTTCGCGCGCCGGGCGGAAAGGGAAGTACGCTGGACACCGACGCCAACCAGGCACAATCGACGGATCAGCTCTACATACTGCGTACACCGCCTGAACCGCTCGCGGATTTCTGTACGGCCGCGATGGTCGAGGCGGGACTCTCAGGCGCGGACGCGCGCCTGACCGCGGACGTGTTGATCCGTACCGACATGCGGGGGATCTTCACCCACGGAACAGTCGCCCTGAGACGCTACGTACAGTTGATGCGCGACGGCGGCATCGACGTGGGCGCAATTTCCGAGATCACGGACGAGGGTCCGGCCTGGGCACGGATCGACGCCCGCCAGGCCGTGGGCATGGTGGCTTCGCACTACGGCATGACGGTGGCCATGGACAAAGCTGCGCACTGTGGATTCGGCATGACCACGGTGCGCCGAAGCAACCACTTCGGCGCGGCTTCGGCCTACACGCTCATGGCGCTGGAAAACGCGGACCGGCCCATGATCGGTATCGCCATGAGCAATACCGACGTGGTCATGAACATCCCCGGCGGCCGGGGCGCGGCGATCGGCAACAACCCGTTTTCCTATGGCGTTCCTGCCCGTTCCCAGCCACCCATCGTCCTCGACATCGCCATGAGCACGGTGGCGGGGGGCAAGGTTGCCTCATACCAGGACCGCGGCGAACCGCTTCCGGATGGATGGCTCACCGACGCGGAAGGCCTTCCCACGACAGACCCCGGCGTATTCACGGTCACCGGCGCCCTGACGCCTTTCAGCGCGCACAAGGGCTATGGCCTGGCGTTGCTGGTGGAGTCCCTGGCCGGCGTCCTGGCCGGCGCGGGGGTCACGACGGACATCCTTTCCTGGGCCAAGGTTTCAGACGACACCTGCGACGAAGGACACACCTTTGTGGCCATCGACGTGGGCGCCATGATGCCGCTGGACAGTTACTACGACCGCATCGACGAACTCATCCGCCGCATGCGGGAAGCGCCGAAAGCCGCCGGAGTGGAGCGCACCTATGTTCCGGGCGAAATGGAATACGACAGCGAAGCGGTCTCCCGGCGTGAGGGCGTCCCTTTGACGCGCATGGCCGCGGCAAACCTTGCGGGCCTGGCCGAGGACACGGGGCTGTCGGACCGCTTGCCTTTCGAATACACCTGATTTTTTCGACCTTTAAGGGTTCGGGCGCGCTATAGAACACGCTATTGAACGCTAACGGACGCGCTATCGAAAAGGAGCATGTATTGCCTGGAATAAACCGAGCCGTGGAACTGCTCGAGCGAGGCCAGCCGATCTATTACGGCGGCGCCGGCGAGCTGAGCTACGAAAATGGCGTCGAAGCCACCGGGAGATGGGAGGACTACCTGGTCGTCGAAATGGAGCACGGCGCCTTTGACCTGCAGGGCCTCAAAGCCTTCATGAACGGGCTGGTCGACGCCGGTCCTACCCCGGGCGGACACCTGACGCCTTGCATCGTCGTCACGCTGCCCACGAACGGGACCAGCGAAGCGGTCATGCGGGCGAACGCGTGGATGGTAAAACAGTTGCTTGCGCTGGGCGTTCACGGCATCGTGCTGTGCCACGCGGAAACACCGGGCGCCGTGCGCGCCTTCGTGGAAGCCGCCCGTTATCCCTTTCAAATGGCCGGAGTGGGCGACGGACTCGGCACGGGACAGCGCGGGTCGGGCGGCCAGGGCTTCGCCGCGCGCTCCTGGGGACTTCCGGTGCCGGATTACGTGAAGAAGGCA
The DNA here is from genome assembly GCA_022821935.1 of Candidatus Latescibacterota bacterium. Taxonomy (GTDB): domain Bacteria; phylum JAAXHH01; class JAAXHH01; order JAAXHH01; family JAAXHH01; genus JAAXHH01. The sequence goes on along the minus strand of JAJECR010000314.1, from coordinate 3,754 downwards.
GACGTCTGGCCCCTGAACCCGGAAGGGGAACTGATGCTCGGCCTCAAAATCGAGAACCAGCGAGCGCTAGCCAACGTGGACGAGAGCCTCAAGGTGCCCGGCATCGCCTTCGCCGAATGGGGACCGGGCGACATGGGGATGTCCTTCGGGTACCCGGACCGCCACGACCCGCCCTACCCGCCGGAGATGATCGCCGCGCGGACCGCGGTGCTCAAGGCCTGCAAGGACAACGGCGTCGCCTTCCTGAACGGGGTGACTCCCGATAACGTGACCGATATGATCGACGAGGGCGTCATGGTCGGCAGCGGGTCCAGGGAGGCCGCCGAAATCGGCAGGCGCCATACCGGGCGCGATGGGGAGAATCCTCCGGGCGACGGCGGCTCATGACTACCAACACCGTATATTTCGCGGGCGGCAACGGCGCATGACGACCTACACCGTGTATTTCGCCGGCGACCTGTTCGACCACAAGCACCTCGCCGGAAACAAACTCCTGGCCGGAGCCATCGATCGCCGTTCGGGCGGCCGTTACGCCTGCGTCGTACCGCAGGACCTCGAGCAGGCCACGGAACGGATGGTCGACATCCGGAACCAGGACCTCAGGCAGGTGATGGCCTGCGACCTGGGCCTGTTCAACTTCGACGGGACGGACCTGGACTCGGGCACGGTGGTGGAGTTCATGATGGCCAAGATGCTCGACATCCCGTCCGTCCTCCTCCGGTCCGACTTCCGGGCTTCCGGAGACCAGGAACGGGAAGGCGACGACTGGAACCTGATGTGCTCCTTCTATCCCCGGGCCCGTAAGTTCCAGTTCAACGCCATGGCCTGGTACCAGGAAGCGCGCCGCTCGGGGGACAGGTCGGAAGGGCCGGCATCGACGGACTGGTCCGATCGCCTGTACGCCCGCATCGCGGACGCCGTGGTCGAACAACTTGACGCCGTCCGTACGGAACCCTCCCTGTTCGGCGGAGACGAAGCGCGGAGCAGGACCGTCTACCAGTGGGCGGCGCAGTTCCCGGGCAGCGGATTCGACGCGGTGTGCGAGCCCGGATGGGTAGAAGAGATCATAGCGAAAAAGCGCGGCAAGGGACTGATTTAGACCTGAATGCAGGGCGAAGTCCTGCCGGGAAACAGGCTCAAGGAGGAACTGACGGCGGTCCGAGTGTGGATCAGCCAGGTGATCTGAAAAGAATCAGCCAGGAAACCGGATGAAGAAGAGGAGAGAAACATGATCGATTACGGCGTGTTCCTGATGCCCGTGCACGATCCGACGAAGCCTCCGGGACAGTGCTACGATGAGGACATGGAAATGCTTGTGCGTTCGGAGGAGCTCGGCTTCAGTGAGTTCTGGGTGGGCGAGCATCATTCCTCGAGCTACGAGAACATCGTCATGCCCGAGATTTTCCTCGGCAAGGCCCTCGGCCTGACCGAACGCATGCGGCTCGGCGCCGCGCCCGTGTGCCTGCCTTACCATCATCCGGCCCATGTGGCCGGCCGCCTGGCCTTCCTCGATCATCTCTCCCACGGCAGGCTGAACATCTGTTTCGGACCTGGCGCCATTCCGACCGACATGGAGATGTACGGGATCCGGCCCGAGGACTCCGGCGCCATGGTGGGCGAGGCGATCCAGATGATCATGACCCTGTGGACGACTGATCCGCCCTATCACATAGACGGCCGCTTCTGGCAGGTGCACGTGGACCACGAAGTCCGAGAGGACATGGGCATCGGCGTCTACCTGAAACCCCTTCAGAAACCCCATCCGCCCCTGTCCGTCCCGGTGATCATGCGGGACTCGGCGGGTACCCGCATCGCGGGCCAGAAGGGGTATTCGCCTTTCAGTCACCACATGGTCGCGGCCAACGTGCTCGTGAACCACTGGGAAACCTACGCCGGCGGCGCCCGTTCAGACGGGCAGGAGCCGGACCGGAGCAAGTGGAAGATCTCGCGGAACATCTTCGTGGCGGAAAACACGGCGGAAGCCCGGAAGATGGCCCGGGATTCTTCCATGGGAAAATGCCTGGAATACATCATGAAAATGGCCGACCTGGGGCCCGGAAGAGTCCTGTGGAAACGGGACACGGACATGCCCGATTCCGAATGTACCCAGGACTACATGATGGACGAACAGGTCATCGCGGGCGATCCCGATGAATGCGTGCGGCAATTGCACCGCATGATGGAGGAGACCGGGGAATTCGGCACGCTCATCTTCACGGCCCACGACTGGGACGACCGGGAGGCGTGGATCGACTGCCTCGAGCTGTTCGCCCGGGAGGTCATGCCCCGGTTGAACAAGTCGCTGGGATACGCCTGACCGGGCCGGCTGCCGTAAACGCGGCATGTAGGCCAGGTGCGTATATACATCGTAGATACCGCGTCGATAGAGCGTTGAAGGACTACCGGGAATAATCCATGAATTACGGCATGTTCATCATGCCCTTCCACGACCTGGCGAAGCCGCCGGCCCAGTGCTACGACGAGGATCTGGAACTGGTGGTGCTGGCCGAGGAGATGGGGTTTTCCGAGTTCTGGATCGGCGAGCACCATACCCACCAGTGGGAGAATATCGCGCTGCCCGAAGCCTTCATCGGCAAGGCTTTGGCCCTGACCGACACCATCCGGCTGGGTACGGCGCCCACGTGTCTGCCCTACCATCACCCGGGCCACGTGGCCACGCGCCTGGCCTTCCTGGACCACCTGTCCCACGGCCGCCTGAACCTGTGCTTCGGTCCCGGCAGCGTGTATCCGGACATGGAGCTTTTCGGTATTGATGATCCCAAGGTAAACAGCGCGATGTTCGAGGAGGCCGCGGAGATCATTCTTCAGCTGTGGACGCAGGGTCCGCCGTACCGGTACGATGGACGGTTCTGGCAGATCGGCCTGGAGAAGTGGGTCGACCGGGAGTCGCACCTGGGCATCCTCCAGAAACCGCTGCAGCGGCCCTATCCACCCATCTGCGCGCCGGCCATGAATATGAACTCGGCGACCATGAAGTATGCCGGGCGGAAGGGCTGGTCGCCCATCAGCGCAAACCTCAGCCCAGGTAACGTCGTGGCGGACAACTGGAGGGTGTACGAGCAAGCGGCGCTCAAAGCGGGCCATAGGCCAGACCGGAACGAATGGCGCGTCTGTCGCAGCATCTTTATCGGAGACGACAGGGAAGAGGCGAAGAGACGGGCGTGGACGAGTTATCTCGGCCGTTTTTTCGATTTCCTCGGCGGGGTACTGGACAAGGGGCCGGGACCCGGCCGCAGGTTCTTCAAACGCGACCCCGACATGCCCGACTCGGAGTGCGGACGGGACTACTTTCTACAGGAACAGATCATCCATGGCGACGTGGACAAAGTGGTCCGCCGCCTCAACGCACTGCGGGAGGAGACGGGTGACTTCGGCACGCTGATCCTGATGGGATACGACTGGAACGACGCGGAGGACAAGGCCGCGTGGCTCCGCAGCACCGAGTTGTTCGTCAATGAAGTCATGCCGGCGATGAACCGCTGAAACCGGCGGCTCGCGACGCATCCAGGCCCGCGCCGCATCCGGGGGCTGGCCGCCATTCACACAAGCCAGGACGAGGCACCACACACACTACATTGGAGCACAATATGAACTACGGGATGTTCATCATGCCCTTCCACGACCCGGTCAAGCCTCCGGCCCAGTGCTACGACGAGGATCTCGAGCTGATCGTGCGCTGCGAAGAACTAGGCTTCACCGAGTTCTGGATCGGCGAACACCATACCATGAAGTA
>JAJECR010000210.1 GCA_022821935.1 Candidatus Latescibacterota bacterium | reverse complement strand
TGACGGCCATCCGCGGAATGAGGTTCCCGAGGAAGTGCTGCGGCAGTCCATATCCATGGTGGATCATGATGTCGTGCTCTTTTACGCGTCCCTGCGCGACAACATCACCTTATGGAACCCCGCCGTTCCGGACGAAACCATCTTCGCCGCAACGCGGGATGCGCGGATCCATGACGAAATCCTGCTCAGGCCGCACGGCTATGCGACGTTCGTCGAGGAAGGCGGTGTGAACTTCAGCGGCGGGCAGCGGCAACGGCTGGAAATCGCCCGTGCGCTGGTGGGCAATCCGACGGTGCTCATTCTGGACGAGGCGACCAGCGCCCTCGACGCCGCGACGGAAGAGGAGGTCGATGAAGCCCTGCGGCGCCGCGGCGTCACCTGCCTGATCGTGGCGCACCGGCTGAGCACCGTGCGGGATTGCGACGAAATCATCGTGCTCGACAAGGGCGTCGAAGTGCAGCGCGGCACGCACGACGACCTGATCGGGGACGAGACGGGCACGTATTACAAGCTGGTCAGGTCAGGCTGATGCAAGAGACCGGACCGGAATACACATCGATAGCCGAACTCGCCGCCCGCTCCGGCACATCCGTGCCCTGCGCCGGCAATCTGCCGGTCAAGCTGGACGATCCGGAGAGCGTCTGGTTCATCGATCGGGGCGCCGTCAACCTGTTCCTGGTCGAATTCAAGGACGGGACGGAGCAGGCGGCGCCGCAGCATCTGCTGCTCCGGGAATCGGGCTGGTTATTGCCTGGGGTCGCACCGGACCGGCGAGACCGTGACGAAGACACCACGCTCAGTATCATTGCCAAAGGAGTGCCGGGCACTCTGCTGAAACGTTTGCCGGCTTCCGTGCTGTCCCAGGTGCATCCGGCAGAACTGGCGGAGCAGACCGACACCTGGCTGACCGCCCTGACCGAAACCCTGTCGCGGTTTGCCATTCCCATTCCACGTCCGACTGCACTGGCCGAACCCGATCTGACGCAGACCCTGTCCCCCTGTACCCTTTCCGTACGGCGCGGCGTGGTCTGGGTGTCTGAACCGCCTTCCGGCGCGAGCCTGTACATGGGGATTGTCGACCCCGCGGAACTTGCGGAAGCGGGCGACCCGCATGGCCCGCCCGATCCGCCCGATCCGCCCGATCCGCCCGATCCGCCCGATCCGCCCGATCCGCAGGATCCGCCCGATCCGCCCGATCCGCAGGATGCGGTTATACCGCTGGCACGGACAAGCTGGCTCACCCTGTTCGAAGAGGCGACGCTGACGGGCCGATCCACGGAAACACTGGCGGAGCAAGGCAAGCTGCTGCCGGCGCTCGCTTCCTTTCACAAGGTCGCCTTCAACCTGGAACGCCTGAACCGCAGGTTAGTCGTGGTCGATGCCGTCAATCTCGAGCGCGCGCGGACAGCCAGCCGCCGCACGGCCGAAAGGGCCGCGCGGCAGCGGCTTTATAATATCTACGACCATCCAATCGACCGGGATGCCAGTGTCGAGGACACGGCCCTGCCCGATGCCCTGCACCTTATCGGCCGGCATGAAGGAATCAATTTCAAGATACCGGCACAGTCGGGTCATACCGATTCTCCTGTCGGCCTCGTTGACATACTTGATGCCTCAGACGTGCGCGCCCGGCGCGTGCGATTCAAAGCCGAGGGCAACTGGTGGCGCGGAGACAGTAACGCGATGCTGGCATTCCGCGCCGAGGACGGCCAGCCTGTGGCGTTGCTGCCGGGCATGTTCGGGCGGTACCGGGCTATCGATCCGGTCACCAGGCACAGTACCCGGGTTACGGCGGACCGCGCGGCAGCGCTGGCAGAGGATGCCTGGATGTTCTACCAACCCTTGCCTTCGAGGGGCGTCAAACCGGCGGACCTGCTGCGCATCGCCCTGCGCGGGTCGGCTGCGGATTTTGCGCGGCTGGTCATCGCCGGGCTTCCATACGGCTTGATCAGACTGCTCCCGGCCCTCGCGCTCGGGTTCGTTGCGAATCAGGTGGTATCGTCGGGTGGAAGCGCGGAAATGCTCTACGCCGTCGCCGTGGCGGTCGCGGCGTTCGGCCTGCTCGGCGCTCTGCTGCACCAGTTTCAAAGCACGGCGATGATGCGGCTCGAGGGCCGTTCGGCATCCCGGGTCGAAGCGGCCTTCTGGGACAGGCTCATGCGCCTTCCGCCCAGCGTCCTGCACCGCCATCCGGCCGGCGATCTGGCCATGTCGGGCATGACGTTCCAGCAGCTTCGCGACGGCTTACGGGGCGCCGTTGCCGACAGTTTCCTGTCGATCGTGTTTCTGCTTCCGGTTTTCGCCATCATCTTTTACTACGAAGCCACCCTTGGTGCCATCACCCTCGCCTTCAGCCTGGCATCGCTGCTGGTCACCATCGTCCTGGGATTGCGTCAGATATCACCGTACGGGTGGATGATCAGCGCGTCACGGCGTGTAGCCGGCCGGTTGTTCCAGATCGTGGAAGGCATCTCCAAACTGCGCATGGACAGCGCGGAAGGGTCGGCATTCGCGATCTGGGCCAGGGATTACCGTGAGCAGAAACGCGCAGAGATCGAAATCGGCGTCCTTGAGGGGCACTCGCGGGCGCTCTCTGCCGCGCTCCCCTTTCTTGCCGGTGGGGTACTGCTTTACGCTGTGGCGGCGGCAGGAGACCGGAGCATGATGGTCGGTGATTTTCTCGTTGTCTACACGGTCTTTATCGTTTTCCAGTCCGCCGTCTCCCGGCTCGGTGAAACCTTTGGCGCTATTGCCGCCATGCAGCCGGCATTCGAGCAGATGCGTCCACTGCTTTCGGCAGTTCCTGAAACCGAGACGGAAGGAGAGCCGGTCGAATACCTGGGCGGCGACATATTGTTCGACAATATTTCCTTTCGCTACGATCCCGACGGGCCGCTGATTCTCGACGGCGTTACGATCCGCGCCCGTCCCGGCGAATTCATCGCCATTGCCGGCGAATCCGGCGCGGGCAAGAGCACCCTGTTCCGGCTCGCTCTCGGAATAGACTGGCCATCCGCCGGCGCGGTGTATTACGACGGGCGCGACCTGCGGCATCTGAACCTGAAACAGGTGCGCCGGAAGATCGGCGCGGTACCGCAGTCGATCGGACTTCACCCCCAGGATCTCTGGGACAATCTGGTCAGTCACCATGATACCGTGGCGACCGAGGAAGTATGGGCTGCGGTCCGGACCGCCGAAGTCGAAGCCCAGATCAAGGAAATGCCCATGGGCATGATGACCATGGTGGGCGCCAGCGGGTCCGTCCTGTCGGGCGGCGAGAGTCAGCGCATCACCATAGCCCGTTCGGTAATCGGCAGCCCGCGCATCATGTTGCTGGACGAGGCGACAAACTGGCTGGACAACGAAAATCAGGCCAGGGTAATGGAGAACATCGCCGCCCTGACTTCCACCCGCCTCGTCATTGCCCACCGGCTGTCCACGCTGGAACAGGCCGACCGGATCTACGTGCTGAAAGCCGGAAAAGTCGTGCAGAGCGGTTCCTTCGATGAACTCAGGGAGATCGACGGGGTATTCAAGGAACTGATCAGAAGGCAGATCGCCTGATCTCCGAATACGTCGATCGCAACCGGACGATAAACAAGCGTCCAGGGCCGGGAAGGACCCGCGAATACGGAGTAGACGCCGATGACGAAGCCCCTTGACGCGCTCGATTCCCTGTTGTCGCGAGCCGGCGACGACGACGACCTCCGGGAGCGTCTTGTCGCAAGGCCTAAAGAGACCATCGAAGAGGAATTCGGCGTGTCGCTGGCCGAAGGTCATGCGATTCACGTGCACGAAGAATCGTACACCGCGACGCATCTTGTCCTTCCGCCGCGCAACAGGTACACGAAGGAGGAACGGGAGGAGGCAAGGACGGGCGCCTCGTCCATCGCGTTTCTTCGCAAAACGATGTACGATCCCGCGCCGCCCCTTCGTCCGCACGCACCCGATGGAGAAAACGGCCTTGCAGGCGCCGATACGGGCGCCGCGCTGGCGGCAGCGGGCAAAGAGAGTATTCGCCGCGGCCTCGACTTCCTGGAATCCGCCATCGACGAAAACGGCGCCTGGCACTGCATCCGGTTCAACGTGGCCGACCCGAGCATCCCACGACATTTCGAGAGACCCGCTTTCATAACGGCTTACTGCGTCCTTGCCCTGGAACGGTGCGGGGATGCGCGGGCCAAAGCCATCTGCGCCTCGGGCAGGACGTATCTTGCCGACACCGTCGAATACCCCGGATTCTGGCGTTATTACCGCCATCTGCCCCAGGACCTGGACAGCACCACGCTTGCTTCGCTCGCGCATGGAACGCACCCGTGGATATTGCTGGGGAGGAACGTTCCGCGGATACTGGCGAATCGCGATGCGGAAGGCCGTTTCATGACCTGGATGCTGACGGAGGACGAACCCGATGTCGTGTCGCGCTTTCGGATCGAGGCCGACCCTGTAGTCAATGCGAATGTCATCGCCTTACTCGGCGATCGCCCGGAGACCAGGGACGCCCAGCGCTGGCTGGAAACGATGGTATCCGAAGGCGATCTCGAGGGGTCTTCCAAATGGTACCCCGACGCGGTGGCCATTTACTATGCTATCGCCCGAGCCATGATACGTGTGCGGCCCGCCCTGGACCGACTGGGCCCTGTACTCGCGGACCGTGTCCTGGGCTTGCGTGACGGCAGCGGAGACTTCGGAAACATCCTTCGTACGGCCCAGGCCTTGTCGGTGCTCCACGATACCGGAGGCCTTGAAAGCATCGACATGAAACGCCAGATGGAGAGACTCATTACTTCACAGTGCGAGGAGGGCAGCTGGCCGGAACTACTCGCCTTTGGAGACCAGTCGTTGAAGTGGGGCGCGGTAGGACAGATCGGACACGGGTCCGAAGCCGTTACCTCCGCGTTCTGTATCGAAGCGCTTGAGCGTCTCGTCACATCCCTGCGAACGTGAATCCTGCCGGTCCAGGCTGTTCGTGGCGGGGCAACTTCCTGCGTAGGTGTTCAGGACTGCTTACTAAGGAGGATATGCCATGTCACAAAACAGTAACGCTGTAATCAGGGACGCCAGCCCGGCCAACGCCGGCACGACTCAGCAGATCGAACCGTCGATTCTGACCGCGCTCCCCCATTATCTGCCGCTCGGTGTTTTCCCCTTGATCATCCTCGCCGCGCTGTATGGCGGCTGGTGGTTGCTGCCACCCCTGGTCTTCATGAGTCTTTCCTGGTCCTTTGACCGTGTATTCGGACGCGACGGACGCAGCATGGATCCGTTTAGCACACCCAAACACCGGCTGATCTGGCACAATCTCCCGGTCTGGACCTGGGCGTTCCTATGGCCGCCGACGCTTGTATTTGGTCTCTGGCAGATCCTGGTGACGGGCCAGTTCATGTGGTGGGAAAGCGTACTGCTGGCGATCATTCTGACGATGGAGGCCCAGGCTGTATTCGTCGTCGGCCACGAACTGATACACCGGCGCACGTCCTGGGAACGCCGGATCGGCGAATTCCTGCTTTCTTCCTGTTCCTATCCGCAGTACGCCACGGAGCACGTGTATATACACCATGCCCTGGTCGGCACGCCGCATGACATGGGGTCCGCGCCAAAGGGCGAGAGTTTCTGGCGATACATGCCCAAGGAAATCGCCAGTAACCTCGTCAATTCCTGGGAAGTCGCAAAAGAACGCCTGGCGCGCCGCCGCCTGACCATGTGGCATTACAGCAATCCGTTCTGGCGCTACGGCATCGGGGTCGCGTTCTGGTACGGACTGGTTTACTGGATGGGCGGGATCTGGGCGATTCCGGTCTTTACCTTCCTCGGCCTGTCCTGCGTCTTTTCCATGAAGATCAGCAATTACTTCCAGCACTACGGCCTGCGGCGGGTCCGCCTGGAAAACGGCCGCTGGGAAAAGATCATGCCGCGGCATTCCTGGAGCGCCGACTGGAAGTTCAGCAACTGGATGCTGTTCAATGCGCAACGTCATGCCGATCATCACGCGGTGGCATCCCGCCAGTACCCCTTGTTGCAGGTCAATAGCCTCGACGAATCGCCGGAACTGCCGGGGACCTACTCCGATATGATGAACATCGTGCTGAAGCCTAAGAAATGGTTCGAGAAGATGGACCCGCTGGTAGACCAGTGGCGGAAGCATTTTTACCCGGATATCGAGGACTGGAGTCCCTATGACAGCCCGCTTGCCGCGGCGCGCCCCGATGCCTTTGACGCGATCGTCGAGATCTTCGGCGCCGCCCCACGACTCGCGAAACGGATCGAGAGGAACCCTGAACTGCTGGACAATCTGCAGGAACAGGAATTCCTCGATCTCGACCTGCCGAAGGGATTTGAACAGGACGAGGAATTCGAGTCGATCGCTCGGCGCGGGCTCGCAAGAGTGTACTGGACGTACGAAATGGGCGGTCCGGAAATGAAGGAACTGATCGCCGAACTGCCCGTGGTCGATTCCGGGGAAACCGCAGAAATCGTGCGGAACTGGTCGAACGACAGGGCCTTCCAGATCGGTATGCACGTGGTGCGGGGAAACCTGTTGCCGGCTGAAGCGGCCACCGCGCTGTCGAACGTGGCCGAGGCATCGGTTTCGACCGTGCTATCCTCCGTGGTCGCGGACCTTAACGAAAAGTACGGGGCGCTGAGCGTGGGCGAGATCGCCGCCGTTTTCCTGGGCGACCTGGCCAGCAGAGAGGCCTATCCCGGCATTGCGATGGATATGATGCTCGTCCATGACGGCCGCGAATTTCGCGAGAATGAACGCATGTGCCGGAGTTTCCGAAAGGCCCTGAGCGACCTGGCTCAGGACAGCTTGTTGTTCTCCCCCACCAGACCCTACCCCTTCCCCGCGTTGCCGCTTTCTAATCTGGCCGAACTTGCAGGAGCTACGGCTCCCGGCGATGTTCCGGTCCTCACGAGGGCTCGGTGCATGTTCGCGTCCAATGGTTCCGACATCGGTAGTCGCTTCGACGACGCGCGGCGCGAGGTCCTGGCCGGGTGTGGGGCGAGCGGGTCCCTGGTCGCCCGGTTGAGCGAACAGCGGCAGGACCGCTCCGAAACTGGCGTGTCCGCGTACGTAGGGATGTTCGGGGGGTTGGACGATGTCGAGCGGACCGCACGATACCTTCAACTGGCCCATGGGGAAACCTTCCTCGACGATCCGGCGCCGACTGCCGCTGCGGTCTTCGAAACCGCCGGCGACGAACCGCTGGCGCAGGCTGCGAAACTGTGGCGTGACCTGCAGGGCGTCATGCGTCTTGTCGGAGAGGATGGATTTGATGCGGCGGAGGCAGGACCGAAGGTCCAGGCACTCGTGGCGAACGCCTGCGGGCAGGATGATTTCGATGAACTGACGACGGTAGTCGCTGAAACCGCATCCCGCGCCGCCGCCCGGATCGATACGCTTGTTCCAGGCCCTTGACGGTGGCGACTGAGCCGCCTCGGAAACCCCGGACATCCGGGCAGCAGACTATGAATTCCAGCAGCGGGCTTTTGACGAAAACGACGCCTGCGGACAGGGGCCTCGTCGAACTGCCCGCCCTTGCCCCGCACCTGGTTTTCCACGTCATCGCAGAGCAGTTGACGCTCCTGGTTTCCGAGTCCTTCGATACGCTGCTGCACGGCGGCCTGTACTGTGATCTACTGCCGCTTCTTGACGGCCGGCGTCCACTCGCCGGGATTGTCGCCGACCTCGAGGGCCGCCATGCCGCCGCCGATGTGCGTGCGGCCGTCGTTTCACTCTCCGGCAGGGGTTATGTTATCTCTGCCGATCATGGCATGGACCGGTCACGGGCAGCATACTGGTCGTCCCTCGGTGCCTCGCCCCGATGGGTCGAACAACGGCTGGCGGAATCGCGCATCTCGGTCGAGGGCGATGACGGCCGTTTGGCCCGGCACCTGGAAAAGAGCGGCGTCGGCCTGGTGACTGTCGATCCTGGCACTAGTGTCGCCGGTGTGGCAAGTGGTGGTCCCCGGCTCACGGTTGTCGTCTGCGACGATTACCTCGAAGCACGATTTGCCGACGTGAATCGGCGTCAGCTTGCGGCGAAAGCGCCGTGGACGCTGGTGCGCCCGCGCGGCATGGAGGCGCTGTTCGGCTCTGTCTTTCGCGCCGATAGACAAGGACCCTGCTGGGATTGTCTGGCCAACCGCCTGCGCAACCATAAGGAAACGCACGGATTCCTGCGCCACGTCGCCGGCGAGGAAGCCGCATTCAAGCCCTTTGCCTCCGATCCCTCGGCACTGGAGGCGGTATACGGGCTGATCGCGGCAGAGATCGTCAAGTGGCTAGTACTGGCTGAGGCTGCCCCGCTCCACGATCATGCGATCTCGATGCATGTCGGCGCCTTCGAAAGTTCCAGGCACTTGGTAATGCGCCGGCCGCAGTGTCCGGCCTGTGGCGACGAGGCCCTGTATCGGCCGGACCGGCCGCCGGTACCGCTGTGTCTGAATCCGAGCCCCAAGCCCCATCGCAACAGCGGCGGCGCGCGGACCGTACCGCCGGAGGCCACGCTGGCGAAATACCGCCACCTCGTGAGCCCGGTCAGTGGTGTCGTAACCTGGCTGGCACGCACCACCGATGAGCACGATTCCTGGCTGCATGTCCATTGGGCCGGAAGCAATCCCGCCATGCGAAGCCGGAGCCTGAGCTCGCTCAGGCGCAGCCTGCGCAGCAAGAGCGCCGGCAAGGGCAGCACGCGGGAACAATCCGAGGTCAGCGCACTCTGCGAGGCGATCGAGCGTTATTCGGGCGCATATTGCGGAGACGAGATCCGTATCCACAGGCGATTCATCGATTTCGCCCCAGAAGACGAGGCCATCCATCCCAACGATGTACAGTTGTTCAGCGACCATCAACTCGACAACGCGGAAAGCATCAATGCGAAGGGCCACCCATACAATATCGTCCCGCCGCGTCTGGATCCCGAT
>JAJECR010000102.1 GCA_022821935.1 Candidatus Latescibacterota bacterium | reverse complement strand
CTGGTCGTTCGACGGACCGGATATCCGGAGGGTCTCCCATGGCATATGAAAGGGCAGATCCCCTCTACGCCCCGTTGATGTCTCCCGCGGCGCGCAACTTCACCCACGGGTTTCTTCCTCCGGACGACCCGCTGCCGCGCCTGTCCGAACACTTCGACGACTGGGAACAGATCGGCAACGAACTGCCCAAATTGGCCCTGTCGCGGCATATCCGCCCGATCGTGGAGGACCTGCCCCCTTTTCCTGCGGACAGACTCGATACCCTCTCCGAGCATGAGCGGGCCATGAGCCTGCTTTCCTTCCTGGCCAACATGTACGTCTTCGCGCCCGATCACCCCGTAGCCACGGCGATCCCGCGAAACCTGGCCCGCGCCTGGTACACAGTCGCCTGCCGCCTGGGCCGTCTGCCCATGCTGACCTACGCGTCCCAGGTCATGTACAACTGGCGCAGGTTCGACCGGCAGGACCTCGTCGAAGTCGGCAATCTCCACATGTTGCTGAATTTCCTCGGCGGCATGGACGAAGAATGGTTCGTCACCATCCACGTGCATATCGAGGCCGTCGCGGGCCGCGCGCTTTCCGTGTTGATCCCCGGCCAGGATGCGGTGTCGAGGGGAGACGCCGAGACGGTTGTGCGTGCCCTGGACGCCGTGACCGAAACCCTGCACGAAATGCGGGCGGTCCTGGAACGGATGACGGAACGCTGCGATCCGAATACGTACTACCACCGGGTCAGGCCGTACATGTTCGGCTGGAAGAACAACCCCGAACTGCCCGATGGCATGGTGTATACCGGCGTAGAAGCCTATGGGGACAAGCCTCAGCAGTTCCGCGGCGAAACCGGGGCGCAAAGCGCGGTCATTTACGCCGTGGACGGCTTTCTCGGCATCGAGCACGGCTACGATGAGATGCGGGCGTACCTGATGGAAATGCGGGACTACATGCCCGCGCAGGACCGCCATTTCATCGAAGCAGTGGAACAGGGCGCTTCCGTCCGGGCATTCGTCCAGGAACGCATACACGATCCGCCAAAATTGAGAAAAGCCTACAATGACGCCGTCGCGGCGCTGTACGAATTCCGGCGACTGCACATCGAATACGCGGCGATGTACGTACTCAAACCGGGACAACGGGAAAACAAGGGCCACGTCGGCACCGGGGGCACGCCCTTCACGGTCTATTTGAAGAAGCACATCGACGAGACCCTTGCGCATCGCATCTGACCGGCGAGGCCAAAACAGTTGCCCCGACGGGATATTCGTGTTAAATTAACGTACCGGTAACGGCCATATCCACAAGGGCTTAGCAATGGCGCGCAAGTTCGACATACCCGGTTTCTACAAGAGCGAGATCACCTCCCGGATCAAGCAGGGCCGGCGGATGGTCGACCCCAAGAAGAAAGACCTGTCGCCCGCCGTCCTGGATTTCGGAAGCGTCCGGTTCATCTTCGCCAGGCATTTCGGGTTCTGCTACGGCGTGGAGAACGCGATCGAAATTGTGTACAAGACGCTGGAGGAAAACCCGGGCAAGCGGATCTTTCTGCTCAGCGAGATGATCCACAATCCTCACGTCAATACCGATTTGCAGGCCCGGGGCATACAGTTCATTCACACCACCCTGGGCGAGCAGCTCATTCCGTGGGATGAACTGACCCCCGACGACCTGGTCGTCGTTCCCGCCTTCGGAACCACGGTGGAGATCAAGGAGATGCTGACCCGCCGGGGGATCGACTTCTGTACCTACGATACGACCTGTCCCTTTGTCGAGAAGGTCTGGACCCGCGGAGGGCAGATCGGCCAGCAGGGATTCACCGTCGTCATTCACGGGAAGCCCCGCCACGAAGAGACGCGGGCGACTTTTTCCCACAGCGTCCAGCAGGCCCCGACCGTCGTGGTCCGGGACCGGGAAGAGACCCTCATCCTCGCCGATATCATCACGGGAGAGCTGGGGAAGGAACGGTTCTACGAAGTTTTTGGAAGCAATTGTTCAGAAGGGTTCGATCCGGAGATACATCTGAACCGCGTAGGCGTGATCAACCAGACCACCATGCTGGCGAGCGAGACCCACGAGATCGCGCGGCTGATCAGGGAAGCGCTTGCGGAAAGGTACGGCGCCGCGCAAATCGACGACCATTTCGCCGACACCTCGGATACCCTGTGCTACGCGAGCAATGAGAATCAGAACGCCACCTATGCCATGATCGAAAAAGGGGCGGATGTCGCCCTCGTCGTCGGCGGCTACAACTCGTCCAACACTTCACACCTCGTGGAGCTTTGCGGAGAGACGATCAGCACCTTTTTCATCAACAGCAGCAAGGACATTCTGTCGGATAGACAGATTCGTCACTTCGACCTCGAGACCAGGTCGATCGTGGCGACCATTGACTGGATGCCCGCCACCCGGCCTGTCGACGTCATCCTGACCTGCGGGGCATCCTGTCCCGATATCATGCTGGACAACGTGCTGCTGCGCATTCTTTCTTTCTTTCCCGATGCCCCGGAGGTGTCGGAAGTCCTCGCCGATTACGAGCAGACCGTCCTCCATCCGGTGGTTTCCGCATCGTAAGCCCGTCGGACGGCCCGGCGGCAGGCTGACCGGCGCACAGCCATCCCAAAACGGCTATACAAACACAACATTTCAGGGGCGCACCATGCAGATCGGGGTAAGTTCTTACAGCTACAGCAGGCTGATACGAAGCGGCGAGATGACGGAGTTCGATGCGATCCGGACGACGGCGGAGCTCGGTTATGACGTGATCGAGTTTTCCTCGCTGCACCCGCCCAAAGAGCAGCCGTTCGAGCGATACGCCCCGGAGGTACGGGCCGCCTGTGAAGAGACCGGTCTCCCCATCGCCAATTACACGGTTGGCGCGGATTTCATCAACGGAAGCGGGGGCAACTGGAAGGACGAGGTGGAACGGGTGAAGGACGAGGTGCGCATCGCCCATCTGCTCGGTGCGCCCGGCATGCGCCACGACGCCACCCGGGGATTTGCAGCCGGCCGCCCCGGCGGACGTTCATTCGATGACGCGCTCGGCATCCTCGCCCCGGCGATCCGGGCCGTAACGGAGTTTGCGGCGGACCTGGGCGTCCGGACCATGGTGGAGAATCACGGGTTGTTCTGCCAGGACAGCGACCGGGTGGAAAAACTGGTCAACGCCGTGAATCACGAGAATTTCGGCGTGCTCATCGACGTGGGCAACTTCCTGTGCGTGGACGAACCGCCGGAAACGGCCGTGGGGCGCCTGATCCCCTACGCCTTTCACGTCCACGCCAAGGACTTTCACACCAGGCCGGGCACGGCGCCCGACCCGGGCGAAGGCTGGTTCCGGACGCGGGGAGGCAACTATCTCAGGGGCGCCATCGTCGGCCATGGCGAAGTGCCCCTGGCGTCCTGCCTGCACGTCCTTTCCCGGCACGGTTACGACGGTGTGCTTTCCATCGAGTTCGAAGGCCTCGAGCACCCCGTCGACGGCGTTCGAATCGGGCTCGACAACCTCAGGCGCTACCTGGAGTAACCGGAAGGAATACCGGGATCTTGCTAGCGGTCTACCCGAGCCGGACGACCGCGCCCGTCTCCATGGAGTCGTTCGCCGCGAGGGTGACGGCGAGGCTGTCTACCACGTCGCCGTAGGCCGACCTGATCAGGGACGGATTCCCTTCTTCTATGGCCTGGAGGAAGAGTTCGTTCTCGAGCTGGTAGGGGTTGTTCCGGCCCGGATATCTTATCGTCTCATCCTCCCTGACGACCACCAGTTCACCTCGTACGATCTCCACCGTCATGCCGCGGGTGATTACCTGCAGCCCGGTCCCGTAGCCCTGCTCGGCGACACAGGAAGAAAGTATGGTGGCCACGGCGCCGCTTGCGAAGGTGAGCGACACCGTGCTGGCGTCCTCCACGTCGTAATTGGGCATATCCTCCATCAGTCCCTTTGTGCCGGCGGCGTAGACGCTGACCACGTCCCCCATCAGGTACCTCGCGCAGTCGTACACGTGCGTCGTCTGTTCCACGATCTGGCCGCCCGATTTGGATTTCACGCGCCACCAGGGCGATCCGGGCGTGTTTCCGATCCAGTAACCGTAGGCCAGGGCCGGACGCACGCCCGACAACAGCTCCCGCGCCTTTTGCGTTACGTCCAGGTAACGCCAGTTGTACCCGACGCAGGACAGCACCCCGGTCTCTTCGACCTTCGCCGCGATGTTCCGGGCCGTTTCCACGTCCAGCGCCTGTGGCTTTTCGACGAACAGGTGGAGATTCCGTTCCAGCACGGCGAGTTCGGGATCGCCGTGGGCAAAGGGCGGAAGGCACACGTACACGGCGTCCAGCTGTTCCCTGTCCAGCATTTCCCGGTAGTCGGCGTAAGCGCATCCCCCGCAACGGTCCGCCGCGGCCTGGGCCCGATCGAACTGTATATCTGAATACGCCACGAGTTCGGCCCGATCGATGTCGGGCAGGAGACCCAGGTGCATGCCGGCAATCCCCCCCGTTCCGATAAATCCTATGCGAACGCCCATTCCATTCCTCCACGTTCCTTTCTGCGTGAATGAGTCGATGACGGACATCCCTCGGCCCGTCCATCCCTGTCAACTAGTGCTCCCGCTTGACGACGATCATGGTCGTGTCGTCGTCCTGGCGTCCGTTGCCTACGAAGTCCCGCCACACGCCGATCACGTGGTCTCTGATCTCCTCGACCGGGCAGGCATGGCATGCCTTGATCGCCTGCTCGAGCCTGTCGATACCGAATATGTCGTCGTCCTCGTTGGATTTCTCGATGAGGCCGTCCGTATACAGGACCACGACGTCGCCTGTGTCCAGGTAGACGCGCCCGTCTTCGAAACTCGCGTCTTCGAACGAGCCCACGATCAGCCCCCCCGTATACAGGTTGACCGTCTCGCCGGACTTCCGGCACAGCAGAGGCGGAGGATGGCCGGCATTGCAATACACGAAGGTCCTTTCCTGCATGTTCGCTATGCCGTAGAACAGGGTCGCGAACCGATCGGCGGAAGTGACTTCGTACAACACTTCGTTCACGTGGCCGATCACGTAACTCGGAAGATATACATAGTAGTTGGCATATTCGTGGAAAGAAGTGTAAAGCGAAGCCATGGTCAGCGCCGCGGGTATGCCCTTGCCGACCACGTCTCCCACGGCCACGCCCAGCTGCTTGTCGGAAAAGGGGATGAAGTCGTAGAAATCGCCTCCGACTTCCCTGCTCGGTTCGCTGTACACCGCCAGGGACATTCCAGGCACGTCCGGCACGGTGTGCGGCAACAGGGCGCGTTGAATCTCGCCGGCCACCTCCAGTTCCCGGTCCAGCAGCCTGCTGCGCCGGGCGTCATCGAACAGACGCGCGTTCTGTATGGCGATACTCGCCTGCGAGGCGAAGGCTTCGAGCAGGGACTGGGCTTCCTCGTCATAGGCGTTCGCCCGGTCGTTTTCGATGTTGAAGACCCCGATGACCTGGTCGCCGGACAGCATGGGAACAGCCATTTCCGACCTGGTCTCCGGCCGGTGTTGCACGTACCGGTCGTCCCGGGACACGTCGGGTACGATAATCGCCTTGCCGGTCTCGGCCGCGGAACCGCTGATGCCCTCTCCCATCTTGAGGTTGATCGCGTCCCGATCGGACGCGTACCCCCGGACGGTCCGTTCGACGACCGCGTTCTGATCTTCGTCCAGCAAAACGATGGCCGCCGCATCATAGGGAACGACGGTCTGCAACGCATCGATAATCAGGTTCAACACCTCGTTCAGGTCCAGCGAACCGCTGATCTTCTTGCCCACTTCGTACAACGCGGTGCGATGCAGCATTTCCTGTCTCGCCAGCTTGAAATGGAGCAGCCGCGTGACGGCATAGCCCGCGTGTCTCGCCAGGGAAATGGTCACTTCCAGCCGTTCGGGATCGAATTCGGTCTGATCCGATGCCATGATCACGAGCATGACGCAGTGAAACCGCTCGTCGATCTGGTGATGGAACAGCACGGCCTGGCCGGACGGGGAATCCTGGCCGAACAAGGCGCTTACAGGCCGCTCCATTTCGGCCGGGTCGTCGATCAGACGCGTACTGGGCTGTGGACGCAGCCAGGACAGCAGCGCCTCTACGTCGGTGGTCGTGACGGGATGGACTGTACCGCAGTTGGAGGTTTCGAATACGATATGGTTCGAGACGCAGTCCACCATGAGGAAACGACACGTTTCCGCACCGGACAACTCCAGGGTGATTTCTTCAATGGCGGCTGACAGGTCGGTTTCTTCCGTTGCGGCCGTCA
>JAJECR010000116.1 GCA_022821935.1 Candidatus Latescibacterota bacterium | reverse complement strand
CCGGACGACGAGTTCGCCCACGCCCGTGTCGTCCGGTTCCACGACCTCCACTTCCACGCCGTTTATGGGCGGCCCGACGGAATCGGGTTTCGGAGGCTGCTCCACACGATGCACCGAAACGACGGGGGAGGTTTCCGTGAGTCCGTAACCCTGCAGGATGCGAAGGCCCAGGCGATCGAATCCCTCAGACACTTCGGGCGGCAGCGCCGCGGCGCCGGATACGAAGAACCGGATGGTCCCCAGTCCGCCCTTTTCCCGCAGGCTCCGGAACAGGGCCGTGCCCATGCGCCTGTTGAACTTCTCGCCCAGTTTCACCACGCCCATCAGGAGATTGAACACCGTCCGCGTGACGGCGGGCTGGGTGCTGACCTTGCGCATGATGCCCTGGAACATCTTTTCATACAGCAGCGGGACGCCCAGCATGATCGTCGCCTTCGAGTCTTTCATGGTGTCGACGATATCCCGCGACTTGAGGCTGCCTACATAGGAAACCATGGCTCCGTTGTACAGAGGCGCGAGGAACCCGGCGGTGCATTCGAAGGTATGATGCAGGGGGAGCACGGATACGAAACTGTCCTCAGCCGAAATGGAAATGACCTGGCTTGCGGCTACGACGTTGGACATGATATTCCGGTGGGAGAGCATCACGCCCTTGGGCTGGCCGGTCGTGCCCGAGGTGTAGATCAGGACGGCCAGATCGTCCGGATCGACCTGGCTGTCGGGCGCCGGGGCGCCCGCTTCGCCGGCCATGACATCTTCCAGGCTCAGCACATGCTTCAAGTCGGGCAGCGTGCCGGCGATGGAATGGAAGTCGTCGCGGAAAGCGTCCGAAACGACTATGGCCCGCGTACCGGAATCCTCGAGAATCCGTTGGTATTCACCGGGTTTCAACAGCCGGTCGATGGGTACGGCCGTCATCCCGTGCCCGACGATAGCCAGGTAGGCGACGCCCCATTCGGGCTGGTTGTCCGCCAGCAGCGCGACCCGGTCGCCGCGTTGCAGGCCGAGGGAAGCCAGCAGCCCTGCCAGCGCGTCGGCCTTGCCTGCGACGTCCCCGCCCGTGAATTCCGCGTATTCGCCGTCTCGTTTTATTCGAAGGACAACGTTCTCCGCAAATGCGTCTCCCAACTGATCCTTCAGCGCTTTTATGGTAAGTGTAGTTTCGGACATGTTTCGCTCCCGTGCTAAACTAACCCGCGCGCAATCGCGTGTGAAAGTAATGAAGCGTGTTAGCGAGTGAATTTAGAGAATAAACCGAATTCAACATCGGTTTGCCGCGATTTCGCTCACGGCGCTGGCGACTTGCTCCATTTCGTCATAACTGTTATGCATGGCGCAGGAAATGCGGGCGCCGTGATATCCCCCTTCATAGAGTCCGCGGCTGTGGATGCCGAACCTCTCCCGGAGCGGCGTACCTACGTCTGACGAGGTCATGCCGGCGATGGAAAAGGAAACCATGGACGCGGAAAGGCTGCGGCTCATGGGGGTCCATACCCGGACGCCGGGTATGTCGGAAAGGCGGGTTTTCAGCCACCCTGCCATGGCCGCGCCCCGGTCTTCGATCAAGGGCGTGCCGATCGCATTGTGAAAATCCACGGCCATGGCGAACCCCACCAGCGGCGCGTAGCTCTGGGACGCGTTGTTCTCGAAGCGCCTCGCCGTCAGCCGGCCTCCATGCGTATAGTACCCCAGTCCGATGTGCTCCTGCGCGGAATCATCCACGTACAACAGGCCCGTTCCCTTGGGCGTAAACAGCCACTTGTGCGTGCTGCTCACGTAGAAATCGCCGCCCAGGTCCTTCACGTCTACACCGATCATGCCCACCGACTGGGCGCCGTCGATGACTGTAATGAGTCCCCGCTTCCGGGCCATGGCGCAGATTTTCCGGACGGGCAGGCGCCAAGCCGTCGTGCAGGTGACATGGCAGAAACTGAGCACCCGGGTTTCCGGTCGGATGGCTTCCTCGAAAAGTCTGACCAGTTCGTCCTCGTCTTCCGGCGGATCGTACAGATCGAGCTTGCGGATCGGGTTGCCGAAGAGGGCGTTTCGATTCTGCCAGCAGGACCACCCGCCGTAATGCTCGTGGGTCGTCGTCAGGATCTCGTCTTCCGGCTTCAGGTCTAGACCGAGGGCGATGATGTTCATGCTCTCCGTCGAATTCCGCGTTACGGCGACTTCCGACGGGTCCGCGTTGATCAGCGCGGCCAGCTTTTCATGGGCCTCGTGGGGAGCGGGATAGGTTACTCCGCCGGTATCCCCGTCCTGTACCTCGGCCTCCTTCAGGGTCGCGATCTGGGCCTGCAGGACCATGTGGGGAAGGATGCCGATCGTCCCGTTGTTGGTGTAGCGTATCGAGCCGTTGTAGGGAAACTGGGCCCGCACAGCACGCCAGTAGGCCTCGTTGTCCACCTCGGCCGGACCGGTGCTTCCCAGCTCGTTTTTCAACTCGTCGATCGTATCAGCCACCTTGAGGGACCGGCTTTTCCTGTCTGTCTTCTTGCTTCCGGATGCCTGCTTTTGCCTGGCCATTCCCGTATCTCCGTATACGGCGTGGATCATAAAACCGTAAAGCTGGAACGTCAGGACGCTGCGGTCGGGTGCGTGCCGTCCGGCCCTGGCGCGATACCTTGTAGGGAAACGGGGAAAATATAGGCGGATCGCGAGCCGGTCGCAAGCGGTTTCTGTCCGGTCCCCGCGGTTGGATATGGCTTGACCTCGGGCGGGGTGAAAGCCTATATTCCCGCGTTCATTCAAGAGGTCGTCTTTCGCATACAGGAGCGTGTCATGGGCCGGATGCAGATCTCCGGTGACCAGGCCATCGCCTACGGCGCGCTGCAGTCGGGCGTGGCGGTGGCGACGAGTTATCCCGGTTCACCGAGCAGTAACACGATCGAGTTTCTGCGCGGCTTCGTGGAGAGCCACGGGCTGTACGTCGAGTGGTCCACCAACGAGAAAGTCGCCTTCGAAACGGCCCTCGGCGCCTCCATCGGCGGAGTTCCCGCCCTGATGGGCTGCAAGGGCGTCGGGTTCAATGTCGCCCTGGACACGGTCATGGTGGCCAACCTGACGGACGCAGGCGCCGGGCTGGTCATCCTGCTCGGGGACGATCCGGGCGCCTGGGCCACCCAGAATGACCAGGATACCCGCCCGATCGCCTGGGGAAGCGAACTCCCCATGCTGGAACCGGCGACGCCAGCCGAAGGGATCACGATGACGCGGGAAGCTTTCCGGTTGTCCCGCGAAATGCAGATGCCCGTCATCGTGCGCATTACTAAGACGTATGGCGCATTGAAAGAAGAAGTCGACCTGCCCGAAATTCCTCGCTCGAGTTTAGCGCGACCCCACGCGTTCGAGCGTCATCCCATGCGGTGGATATCGGTCCCCGGAAACGCCGTCCAGTTGCACAGGCGGCTGCACGACCGTCTCGAATCGATTGCGGAACAGTTCGAATCCGCGGACTATAACGCCGTGTCCGGGTCAGGCCGGATCGGCATCATCGCCGCGGGCGTGATTCACACCAAGCTGCTGGACGTGCTGCAGGACGTGGACACGACCGGTCTTTCCATACTCAAGCTGTCCACCCTGTGGCCGCTGCCCGCCGGCCAGATCGCCGGTTTCCTTCGTTCTACGGAGAAGACCCTGATCCTGGAAGAGAACGAACCCTTCCTCGAAACGCTGATTAAGTCGCTTGTCTATGACGCGAAAATCACGACGCCGATCAGCGGCAAGCACGACAAAACCGTCTCCCGGGAAGGAGAGTTATTCCGCTGGCAGATCGCGGAGGCCCTGGCCGGCTTTGTCCCCGGATTCAAGCCGGCACGCGGCTTTTCGCCGGAAGAGGAATTGAAGTACCTGCCCAGCCAGGCCGGCCTGCCTGAAAACTGTCCCTACACGCCCGTATTCGAAATCCTGCGCGAATTGAGCGGACAGTTCAGCCTGTCACCGGTGTACGTGGTGGATCCCGGCTGCGCGATCAAGATCGCCACGACGCCCTTTGAAATGCTCGACGTGAAGTATTCCATGGGCTCAAGCATCGGCATCGCATCGGGCCTGGTGTTGTCCGGTGTGACCGACCCGGTGATCGCCGTCGTCGGGGATTCCGACTTCTTCCACCTGGGCGCCAACGCCCTGTTCAACGTGGCCCACCAGGGATCGAATCTGCTTGTTCTCATCCTGGACAATGCCACGACAGCCCTGTCCGGTTTCCAGGGTACGCCCAACCTGGGCGGCATCGATCTCGGTCGCGAGACGAAACCGCTCAGCATAGACCAGATCGTGGACGCCTGTCCGGTCTCGCTGAACGAGACCATCGATCCGTGGGACGAGCCCCGGGCGCGGCGCGTGCTCGGGCAGGGCCTGCGCCAGCCGGGGATCCGCGTGATCATCGCCCGGAGTCCCTGTCCCTACATCGAGGAGGGGTTCTGCCCGGGCTACCAGGCCGACGCTGCCGGGACCGCTGTGCTGACGTCGAATCCCTGACCTGCGGAACGGAAGCGGACTGACCCGGTCATCCGCAAGGCTTTCCGCCGTCTATACGCCCGGACGGGTCTGCCGATCTGCCTGTTTCCACAAGCCCGGTCTGCCTGATTCCACGCAATTTATACTTGCGGAAATCGTGTGCGAGGTGTTAATTGACTGCACGATCAAATAGCCGGTTTTCGTTTTTGCAGCGCATAGACGAAGGGGACGTGTAATGAACGAGAGCAGGATTAACGGTGTACCGGTAATCGAACTCGCCGGCAGTTTCCTGGGCGATCCCGAAGTGTCCGCCTTTCATGACCGCGTACGCGCGCTGAAGTCCGAGGGCTCAACCGCGGTCGTAGTCGATCTCGGCAGGGTAAACCTCATCAGCAGTTCCGGTGTCGGCGCCCTCGTTGGCGGCGCCAAGACCCTCCGCGAGGCCGGAGGCGATCTCAAGCTGGCCAACCTAAGCGAACGCACCCACAATGTGCTGGTCGTCATTACGCGTCTGGGTTCCGTTTTCAATGTTTTCGACTCGGCAGAGGACGCCGCGGCGAGTTTCTGATCGGACAGCAGTCTGCAAAGCCGCGGTCTATAGCGCCGCGGTTCTGCGCGTTCAAGCGAAAACGGCTACCTGTCTCCGCCAGACCCCGACGAACCGGACCCGCCTGAATTGAACCTGGACCGCATCCGCCAGGAATTTCCTGTCGTCCATCACTGTACCTACCTGAACCACGCGGCGGTCGGCACGTTGCCCGGTCGTGCCCGCGAGGCGGTGCAGGCCTTCGCGGCGGACTTCAACGAATACGCCGCCTCCCACTATCCCAACTGGGAAGCGGCCATCGACACCACGCGTTCGCGGGCGGCCCGCCTGGTCAACGCCGCACCCGAACAGATCGCCTTCGTCAAGAACACCACCGAAGGGTTGTGCTTCGCCGCCAACGGCATCGACTGGCGCCCCGGCGACAACGTGGTCCTGAACGATCTGGAATTTCCGTCCAACGTATATCCCTGGCTCAATCTTGCCCGACACGGCGTGGAAACACGAATGGTGGAGTCCGTGAACGGCCGGCTCCCGTTGGAATCTATTGGGGAAAAGATCGATTCCAGGACACGCGTCGTGTCCATCAGCCATGTGGAATACGGGAACGGATTCCGAAACGACATCGCCGCGATCGGCGCGTTGTGCCGGGAAAAGGGTGTCGTTTTCGTCGTCGACGCCATTCAGTCCCTCGGCCAGACGCCCGTGGACGTAGCGGAAATGGGGATCGACCTCCTCACGGCCGACGGCCACAAGTGGCTCCTGAGTCCCGAGGGGATCGGCATCTTCTACTGCGCGCCGCACATGACGGATCGGCTTAAGCTCTACGAAGTGGGCTGGAACTCGGTAGCCGACGCGGGCAACTACGATTCCTTCGATCCGACGCCGGCGCCGACGGCGCGGCGCTTCGAGTGCGGCTCCCACAATACGCTGGGCATCCACGCGCTGGGCGCTTCCCTGGATTTGCTGCTGGAGGTAGGTATCGAGGCGGTACAGGGTAGGCTGCGCCTGCTGACGGACCGGCTGGTCGCAGCACTACACGACGCGGGCTATCGCGTCTTGAGTCCCCGGGGCGAATCAGAGTGGTCGGGCATCGTAACATTCAACAGCCCGGTACACGAGACCGAGGCCCTGCATCGCGCGCTGCGTAGCCACCAGATCATCGGCGCCCGCCGCGGTGGCGGCATACGCATTTCACCACACTTCTACAACACCGAAGAAGAGGTGCTTCGCGTCGTCGAGGCCCTCCCGGAGCACTGACCCCGGTTCAAGCGCCGACGGCAGCCGATTCCCACGCCCCTTCGATGGCCCACTGGCGCTGCAGATCGATGGATTCGTGTCCCTTGAAGGACAGGGCAAGTTCATCCAGCCTGCCGCCGTTGACGCGTATCCGTTCCAGGTCGCCCACGCCGAGACCAATGGCGTCCCCGTAGAAGACCGTGCCCACTTCAAGGGGCTCGAACCCCATGGCCTTCGAGATGACGGCGTCCACGGCGACGGTGTCTTCCCCGGCCGCGGCCAGTCCCAGGGGCACGGTGTCGGTGCCTCCCGGACCATTGCCCTGTATGCCCACCGTGCCGTCCACCACGCTGTAGTGAGGGTAGAGGTGGCGGGCGAGACGGATCAGGTTCCTGCTCAGCGCCCGGGCTTCCTGCGGATGGCGCCGATCGTGGTGGGTCGTGTATCCGTGCACCTTGATACGGTCTTTCTTCAAAATCGTACCCATGATCAGGTTTTTTAGCGCCAGGGTGACCATGGCGCCGTCATGGGTCTTGGCCACGGCGACGGAGATGACGCAGGGGCAGTCCAGCACAGTGCGCGGCATCCGTACCGTGGTCCACGAGCCGTCGACCATGTATACCCGGGTGTTGCGCCAGTGTGTTTCCTGGTTCAGGTCCACCAGTTCGATGGGGATGTCGTATTCATCCGGAATGTCGGTGTAGCCCATGTGGCGGAAGCATTCCCCGGGCACGGTTTCATTGCCGCCTTCGGCGATCAGGACCCGCCCGGGTTTGCGGGGCAGGGTCATGATGACGTCCAGCACGCCGCGGACGGCGTCGGGATGGGTACAGACCACCGGGTTGGTGCCGGAGAGGAAATTCGGCTTGAGCATGACTTCCTCCCTCATGAGGGAGGCGAGTTGCGGGGCGGAGCGTTCGACCGCGACGCGCACGTTCTCGCGGCGGTTACTGCCCGTTCCGATTCCCACCGTCGTTGTCGATGCCATGATCATCTCCTTCTTTGACGCGAATAGAACCGCAGTTCAGGTACGTCGGGGACCAGGCCGAGGGTACGGGCCAGTCCATAAAACTCCGTGAGTCCGCTTCGCTCCCGTTCGCCCAGATCGTAGACCAGGTTGTCCCTCAGGTACGACGCATAGAAGGATGGTGGCCGGGAACGGTTTCGGGCGTGCACTCCGGCGATTTCGTCCAATGCGGCCATCCCCTGTTTCTTCGACTCGATCAGCAGTTCGACCTCACCGGGCGCGAGACCGTCCCCCTTCCCAGCCCAGAAAGCATACACGAAGGGCAGCCCGGTCAGTTCACGCCAAGCTTCCCCCAGGTCCAGCCGCGGTTCGGGACGATCCGTACTTTCTAAAGCGGCGTCGCCGATGACCAGGGCCGCGTCCGCTCCTTCCAGCATCGCCGGCACGTCCGGCGGACGGTCGACGGAATCGAAATCCAGGCCGTATCTTTCCCGCAGGACGATCCGGGCCAGGGCGACCGAAGTCCGGGAGCCCACGTCCATCGCCACGGTCCGGATCCGGCGGAGCGGCACCTTGTGGAACAGGAGAATGCTGCCGACCGGTCCGTCGGACGCGATGGAGATCCCGGGAACGATGGCGTAAGGCACCGCACTCCGCGCATACTCGATACTTGGAATGACGCCCGCCGAGGCCTCGCCCGTCCTCACCTGCCTGGCGCACACGGAAGGGATATCGTAGAGGATTTCGAATCCGTGATCCAGGCCGCCGTGTTCCAGGCCATAGGTCAGGGGCCTGGTGTTCAGGTAACTTACAGCGTTAAGACGGGTTTTGTTGACCATTCCCCACTAACTCGTAGCGCGTGTTGCGCCGGTGCGGAACGAACCCCGCGTCGCTGATCAGCCGCTCGATCTCCGGGGTGGGCATCACGAAGCTCGTGCCCCCCGCGCTTATGACGTTCTCTTCCATCATGGTGCTGCCGAAATCGTTCACCCCGTAACCGAGGGCGATTTGCGCGATCTTGGGTCCCTGCGTCACGTAGGACGCCTGAATGTTGTCTATGTTGTCCAGCATGAGCCGGGCGACGGCCACGGTGCGCAGGTAGTCGTACCCGGTCGCCTTACGCGTATCGGGCAGTTCCGTGCCCTCGGGCTGGAAGCTCCAGGCGATGAAGGCCGTGAAATATCCGTCGTGGCCGGCCAGGGAATCGTCCTGTACTTCACGAACGCGGAGCAGGTGCTTCAATCGGTGTTCGACGGTTTCAACCGATCCGAACATCATGGTGGCCGTCGACTTCATGCCCAGCCGATGGGTCAGGCTGTGCACGTCCAGCCATTCCTTTACCGTTTCCTTCCGGTAAGCGATGGCGTCGCGCACCTCGGTATCCAGGATCTCGGCGCCGGCGCCCGGGAGGGATTTCAGTCCGGCTTCGCGCAGGCGGATCAGCGCTTCCTCCACCGTGATCCGCGAGATGTGGGCGAGGTATACGATCTCCGCCACGGAAAGCGAATGGAGATAGGCCGCAGGATAGCGCCGGGTGATTTCCGAGAAGAGCCGTTCATAGTAGTCGATCTTCAGTTTTGGATTAAGCCCGCCCTGCATGAGGATTTCGCAGGACTCCGGGGTGTCGCCTCCAACGGCGATCAGCTCCTCGACCTTGGCGAAGATCTCCTCGTCCGGCAGCGTGTATCCATCCTGGTGGCCCGGAGGACGATAGAAGGCGCAGAACTTGCAGCGCACCCAGCACACATTGGTGTAATTGATGTTCCGGCCGATGTTGTAAGTCACCACCGGTTCGGGGTGCCTTGTCCGCCGCACGTGGTCGGCGAGCATGCCCAGTTCGGAGACGTTCGGGTGCCGGAACAGCCTGCGCCCATCCTCGGCGGTCAACCGCGTGCCTGCCAGGACCTTTTCTGCGATATCAGCTATCATGGCGGCTATCCAGCGCTCTCAGCGGCTGCTTCGGTCACGCCTTCGACCGTATCCAGGTAAGCCGGCCGGGTCGATTCCGGCTGGTCGACGATGTTGTAGAGCGCGTCGCGTTCGACAGGCTGCCGTCCCGACTCGCTGATCATGTCGAGCATCTGGGTACGGGTCAGGGCCTGCATGCGGTCCGTGACCGGGTTGCGCGTGATTTCATACTCCAGGACGCTGCCGTCCATGTCGTCCGCGCCATACCACAGTCCCACCTGTGTCACCGCCGGGGTGTTCATGATCCAGAAGGACTTGATGTGCGGGATGTTGTCCAGCATGAGACGGGCCACCGCGATTTCCCGCAGGTCCGCCTGGCCCGTCGGACCGGGCAGGTGGTCGATGGCCGTGCGCTCCGGGTGCCACGACAGGGGAATGAAGGCCAGCAGCCCCTGCGTCTCGTCCTGCAGTTCCCGCAGTTTCATGAGGTGGTAGACTTTCTCCTCCGTCTGCTCCACGTGGCCGTAGAGCATGGTCGCATTGGAGGGCAGTCCCACCTCGTGGGCGACCCGGGCGGTCTCCAGCCACTTGTCGGAATCCGACTTGGCCTGGAACAGCTCCTCGTGCACCCTTTCGCTGAATACCTCGGCGCCGCCGCCGGGCAGCGCGTCCACTCCGGCTTCCTTCAAGTCCCGCAGGGTCTCGTCCATGGGCTTTTTCGCAATTCTGCGGATCTGTTCGAGCTCGATCATGGTGAAAGCTTTGAGCGACACGCCAGGCCGCACATCCTTGATCGCCCGGACGATGTCCAGATAATAGGCGTAGGGCAGCTTCGGGTTCACCCCCCCGACCATATGAATCTCGGAGATCGGGATGTCCGCGTAGGTCTCCATCCGCGCCCGGATGTCGTCCGGCGAAAGCACGTACCCCTCGGGGTCCTTCGGCAGGGCGTAGAAGGAACAGAACAGGCAGCTCTTGTTACAGATATTGGTGTAGTTCAGGTGCTGGTTGCGCACGAAGTAGACCCGGTCGCCGTGCATGCGCTCGCGCACCAGGTTCGCCAGGTAGCCGACGGCCGGCAGGTTGCGGTGCCGGTAGAGCCTTCTCCCGTCGTCGGCCGAAAGCCGTTCGCCCGCCAGGACTTTCCCGTGGATGTCTTCCAGGCCGGCTGCTGCGATCAGTGCTTCAAACACATCCGTCTCCGGGGCTTACAGGTCAAGTTACAGTCTTTACAGGTCAAGTTTCGGCCAGAGCGCGTCGATGCGCCGGTCGACTTCTTCGGGCATGCGCAGGATTTCCGGCCACCCGCGGTCGAATCCCTCGTCCGGCCATTTCTCGGTGGCGTCGATGCCCAGCTTGCCGCTTACGTCCGCGGTCTGCGCGGAGAAGTCCAGGACATCGCAGGGCCCTTCGCTGATCAGCAGGTCCCGCTTCGGATCGATGGAAACGCCGACCCGCCAGGCGACTTCCCTCATATTATGCACGTCCACGTCCCTGTCCACAACGATAATCACCTTGGTGAACATCATCTGGCCCAGGCCCCAGAGGGCGTGCATCACCTTCCGGGCGTGGCCCGGAAACCGCTTGTCGATGGAGACGATGGCGAGGTTGTGGAAGATGCCTTCGACGGGCAGTTCGATGTCCACGATCTCCGGCAGCGTGGTCTTGAGGAGCGGAAGGAAGATACGTTCCGTCGCCTTCCCGAGCCAACCGTCTTCCTGCGGCGGCGGTCCGACGATAATCGTGGGGTAGACGGGTTCTTCCCTGCGCGTGACGGCCGTGAGATGAAACACGGGGTACTCGTCGGGCAGCGAGTAGTAGCCCTGGTGATCTCCGAAGGGACCCTCCATGCGCCGTTCACCGGGTTCGGCGTAGCCCTCCAGGACGAACTGGGCATTGGCCGGCACCTCCAGGTCTACCGTGCGGCACTTCACCAGCTCAACAGGCTGCCTGCGAAGGAATCCGGCCAGCATATACTCGTCGATCTCGTCGGGCAGGGGCGCCGTCGCGGCGTACATGGTTTCCGGATCGGGGCCCAGTACGATGGCGACCTCCAGCCGCTCGCCCTTCTCTTCGGCGACGTGGTAGTGGTGGGCGCCGCCCTTGTGCCGTTGCCAGTGCAGGCCCAGGGTCTTGTCATCGAAGACCTGCAGCCGGTACATGCCCACGTTGCGCGTGCCCTTCTCGGGATGTCTCGTAATCACCTGGGGAAAGGTAATGTACTTCCCGCCATCGCCGGGCCAGCACTTGATCACCGGAATGCTTTCGAGAGACGCCGCGTCCGTCTCGACTATTTCCTGGCAGGGGCCGTTGCGCACGGTCCTGGCCTGGGTATCCTTTAACCGGGCGAGCCTGGGCAGCATCTGCAGCTTGCCCGCGAGCGAGGCCGGCACCCGGGGATTGATCAGGTCGGCAATTTCAGCCGCGATGTCGTCCAGGTCCTCCGTGCCCAGGGCAAGTTCCATGCGCCGCCTGGACCCGAAGGTGTTGATGAGCACCGGCACGCCGGGATGTCCCTTGACATTGGTGAAGAGCAACGCGGGACCATTCTCCTTGACCACGCGGTCCGCGATGGCGCTGATCTCCAGCTCGGGATCGATCTCGACGGCGATCTCCTTCAGTTCACCTTCTTCCCTGAGCAGATCGACAAACGAATTTAAATCTTTGTGGGCCATTGGGTTACAGTCTTTCGGAGTTCTGGGTTGACACGACGTCCAGCGCCTTCCCGCGGTGGTTTTTCCGCCGGTCTAAAATACGCTTCACAGCGTGCCAAGTCAATGCATTACTGGTGCTGCCGACCGGCCCTTCGGATCGGTCACGCCGGCCGGACTCGATTTCCCACAACTACCGGTACTTACGCCAATTTCAACCCTGGATGTGCCACCTGATCCGGCGCGCGTCGCGTCAACTGACCGAAATCGCAAAAAAACAGGTTGCATACCGCGGGACGATGTAATAGCATTAGTGCTGCTTTTCGCGAAACCATCCTTCGATTCATGCCAGGGTCGCGCATGCCCAACATCTACGAACGGATCGGTGTGCGGCCGATCATCAACGCGTCGGGTCCGACCACCCGGCTCAGCGGCAGCATCATGGATCCGGAAGTAGCGGACGCCATGCGCGAGGCATCGCAGTACTGCGTCGACATCGCCGAGCTTCAGGCCCGCGCGAGCGAGATCATCGCGGAGATCACCGGGGCCGAAGCGGGATACGTCACATCCGGCGCGGCCGCGGGGCTCCTCCTAGGCACGGCGGCCTGCGTCACCGGGCCGGATCCCGGCAAGATGAACCGGCTGCCGGACACGGAGGGCATGAAGAACGAAGTCATCATGTCCCGCAGCCAGCGGAATTTCTACGACCACGCGATTCGTTCCGTCGGCGTAAAACTCGTCGAGGTGGGCATCGCGGACCGATACAGCGGGGCGGGTGTGCGGGATACGGAAGCGTGGGAGATCGCCGACGCCGTCACGGAACGGACGGCGGCCATATGCTACGTGGCCAATCCCCGGTCGCTGCCGCCCCTGGAAGAAGTGGTCGAAGTCGCCCGCGCCCACGGCGTACCGGTGATCGTCGACGCCGCCGGACAGTTGCCGCCCCGGTCGAACCTGCGGACCTTCATATCCCAGGGTGCCGACCTCGTGGCCTTCAGCGGCGGCAAGGCCATCGGCGGTCCCCAGGGCTCCGGCATCCTCTGCGGCCGCCGGGACCTCATCATGTGCGCGGCGCTTCAGCATCTCGATATGGACGTATTGAATCAGCAGTGGAATCCGCCCGAGTCCCTCATCGACAAGTCGGCCTTGCCCGGCGCGCCCCACCATGGCATCGGGAGGCCCTGCAAGGTAGGGAAAGAACAGATTGTCGGCCTGCTGACCGCCCTTAGGCGCTTTGCCGGTGAACACCTCGAGGCGCGCGCCGCGGCGTGGCGGGACCGCATGGACGAACTCGTGGCCGCCGCCGGGGATATGCCCGGAGGCCGGTTCACGATCGACGCCGACAGCAGGCCAAGCGAGGTACCGATGGCCGTATTGAAACTGGACGAATCCGCGGCGGGCAAGACCGCCCTGGACGTGATAATCGAACTGCAGATGGGCGATCCCCCCATCCAGGCCAATACCGGGAGGGTCTCGGAAGGGATCGTGCTCTTCGGCCCGGTCTGCCTGAAGGCGGGCGAACCGGAACGGGTGGCCCTGAGGTTGAGGGAGATTTTAGGCGCGTGAGATACTGGGCGCGTGAGATACTGGGCGCGCGAGCCAGTACGCGAGGCATGACATTACACATGAGTGACAACACGCATATCACCAAGATATCCGGAGAACTCGGGCTCCAGGCCGAACAGGTGGAGGCCGTCG
>JAJECR010000322.1 GCA_022821935.1 Candidatus Latescibacterota bacterium | reverse complement strand
GCCGACATCATCATGATGCTGGTCAACGACGAACTCCAGTCTCGACTTTTCAATGATTTCGTAGCGCCGAACCTGGCGGGGGGCAACGCCCTGGCCTTCGCCCACGGGTTCACTATCCACTTCAACCAGATCGTCCCTCCCGAAAACGTGGACGTCTTCATGGTCGCGCCCAAGGGTCCGGGCCATCTCGTGCGCCGGGTCTTCGAGGAAGGCGGCGGCGTGCCCTGCCTGCTGGCGGTTCACCAGGACCACACGGGCCGCGCACGTGACATCGGCCTGGCCTACGCTAAGGGCATCGGCGGCACCCGCGGCGGTGTCGTCGAAACAACGTTCAGGGAAGAAACCGAGACCGACCTCTTCGGCGAACAGTCCGTGCTCTGCGGCGGCACGTCCGAACTCGTCATGGCCGGGTTCGAGACCCTGGTCGAGGCCGGGTACCAGCCCGAGATCGCCTATTTCGAGTGCCTCCACGAACTAAAACTCATCGTGGACTTCATATACGAACGTGGTATCGAAGGCATGCGGTACTCCATCAGCAACACGGCCGAGTATGGGGATCTTACCCGTGGTCCGCGGATCGTCAACGAGGAGACCCGCGCCGAAATGAAGCGCATTCTGGCCGAAATCCAGTCCGGCGAGTTCGCCCGGGAGTGGATGCTCGAAAACCAGGCCAACGCGCCCGTCATGAACGCGTTGCGACGCAACGCGTCGGAGAAGCAGATCGTCGAGGTTGGTCGGCGGCTGCGCCGCATGATGAGCTGGATCGAAGAGAAGAATTAGACGTCCCGACCGCCCGGCCACCCGAACGCAGACAGTCAACGGGAGTATGCGGCGATGCGAAAAGTAGACATCTTCGACACCACCCTGCGCGACGGGGAACAGGTGCCCGGCGCCTCGCTGAACCGGGACGAGAAAATACAGGTCGCGCACCAGTTGGCCAGACTCGGCGTCGACGTGATCGAAGCCGGGTTCGCCGCGTCCTCGCCCGGTGACTTCGCCGCGGTAAAGAACATCGCCGAGCAGGTCGAAGGCCCCGTGATCACGGCCCTCGCGCGGGCTGTCGAGTCGGACATCGTGGCCGTGGCCGAGGCCGTCAAACCCGCGAAACGCCCCAGGATCCACATCGTCCTGGGCACTTCTGACACCCACCTGAAGCACAAGTTCCGCAAATCCCGCGGACAGATCATGGACATGGGCGTACAGGCCGTAGTGTTCGCGAAGGACCTCTGCGAGGACATCGAGTATTCGACCGAGGACGCCTCCCGAAGCGATTTCGACTACCTGTGCCAGACCGTCGAGGCGGTAATCGACGCCGGCGCCACGGTGGTGAATATCCCCGATACGGTGGGATACGCCGTCCCCGAGCAGTGGGGCAGCCTGATCTCGCGCCTGATCGAAACCGTGCCGAACATCGAGAAAGCCAAGGTCAGCGTGCACTGCCATAACGACCTCGGCATGGCGACGGCCAATTCCCTGGCGGCGATCAAGGCGGGCGCGACCCAGGTCGAGTGCACCATGAACGGCGTGGGCGAGCGGGCGGGCAACGCCTCCTTGGAAGAGATCGTCATGGCGGTCAAGATGCGCGGCGATTTTTACGACGCGCGCACAGACATAGAGACTACGCAGATCTTTGCCACGAGCCTGCTGGTGCGGGACCTGATGCACATGCCCGTGCAGCGCAACAAGGCCATTGTGGGCAGCAACGCTTTTGCCCATTCCTCGGGCATTCACCAGGACGGGTTCCTCAAGCACCGGGAAAACTACGAGATCATGAGCCCATCGGACGTGGGCATCGAGAAGAGCGACATCGTGCTGACGGCAAGGTCCGGCCGGCACGCCCTGCGGCACCGGCTCGAACTGCTTGGCTATACGTACAACGAGGACCAGAAGGAGGAGTTCGAGAAGGTCCACGTGCGGTTTCTGAACGTGGCTGACCGGCAGAAGGAAGTAACGGACGAAGACCTCCACCAGATCGTAACCGACAAGCCCGTGGAAGTGCCGGAGCAGTACCTGCTCGAGGATTTCAGGGTGACCTCCTCCCACTCCGGACAGGCCGATGCGAACGTTCGGCTCCACGTAAGCGGAGAGACGATCGAAGAGGCGGGCATGGGTGACAACCAGATACTCGCCGCCCTGAACGCCGTCGACCGGATCACCAAGCTGCCCACCTACGTTAAGGACATCCAGACCTCGTCGAACGGCCGCGAAGGAGCCCACCACGTCCAGGTCAGCGTGGGCTACCACGACCAGTCTTTCAACAGCCACGCCTCGGATACCGACGTGGTAAAAGCCAGCATCCAGGCCTACCTGCATTCCCTCAATCAACTCGTTGCCCGGCACAGCGGGCTGCACGTCGAATAATCCAACCTCAAAATCCCCAATACGCAGGAGGAACACTTGTACAATATCGCGGTCATTCCGGGCGACGGAACCGGCCCGGAGGTCGTGCGTGAAGGGCTGAAAGTGCTCAAGGCGGCCTCGGAGAAGTTCTCATTCGGCTATGAACTGACGGAATATGATTTTGGTGGAGAAAGATACCTGAGGACGGGGGAAATCCTGCCCCGGGAGGGCCTGCAGGAACTGGGCCACTACGACGCCATCTACCTCGGCGCTATCGGCCACCCCGACTGCCCGCCGGGCCTGCTCGAAAAGGGCATCCTGCT
>JAJECR010000303.1 GCA_022821935.1 Candidatus Latescibacterota bacterium | reverse complement strand
GCACGCCCAGATCGGATCGGTACAGATCGCCGCCCGCCGGCTGCAGACGCTCCTCGACGATTACGGCGCCGAAGGCCTGATGACGTCCGTCGAAGCCATCCTGGACAGCGCGGAACGGCGGATCCGGCAACTCATAAGCGGCTGGAAGGACGGCGTGTACTTCGGGGAAACGCTGCTGGACGACGACGGATTCGATGCAGAGTCGATCCCCATCCGTGCCAAAGTCTCTGTCCAGGGCGACAACATGACCATAGACTTGAGTGATTCGAGTCCCCAGGTCACCGGATTCATCAATAGCGCCTATGCCAATACGCGCTCGCTGGCCCACGTCGCCATCATGTACATGGCGCCGTCCGATGTGCCCAAGAACGAGGGATCCATGCGGCCGGTGAAGGTGATCGCGCCAAAGGGGCTGATCGTGAACCCGAATCCCCCGGCGCCGGTCTGCATGAGCACCAACCACTGTGGGGAAGAGATCGTGGAGGCCGTTTTCAAGGCGCTGGCGCCCGTTGCCCCTGACGCCGTGAACGCGGGGTTCTCGCGCAGGCTCCGTTTCGCCATCACCGGGCGCAATCCGCGCACGGGCAATCGCTTCATCTGGCATTTTTTCTTTGGCCGGGGCGGCGGAGGGGCCTCCCGGGGATACGACGGCTGGTCCTGCGTGGGCGAGGTCAACGTGGCCGGGGCGATCCGGAGTCCCAGCGTGGAGATCACAGAGGAGCGCTTTCCCTTCAAGATCGTTCGGAACGACCTGCGACCGGGTTCCGGCGGCGACGGCACCTGGCGGGGCGGACTCGGCGCGGTATTCGAAATGGTCTACGAGGGGGATGAACCGGCGAAACTGAACATGGCGGGAGACGGCGTGATCAACCCGCCCTTCGGGCTCTTCGGCGGCGCGCCGGGCCTGCCGCACCAATACATGGTGGTATCCGACGGCAGGGAAAGGATGCTGAAGTCCAAGGAAACCGAGGTGCCGATCCTGCCCGGAGACCGCATCGTCGCGCTGTCCGCCGGCGGCGGCGGATACGGCCCGCCCGGTTCCAGGGACGCATCCAGTCGTTCCCACGACCGGGAATCCAGCCTGGTCTGATCGGGAGGATCCCGCCGCGGGCCCGGCCAACAGCCCGGTCTGGAGCTTCCCGCCGAATGAATTAGAATCTGACCCAAACGGCGTAAACAGCGAAAACGGCCATCACGATCGTGGCGGCCGTCAGTGCCACCAGCAGGGTTTTGGAAGGCGGAACGCCCGCTTGCCTCGCCGTGGTCCGGCTGAAGTAGAGCGCTGCCCATCCGATGGCCGGCAGGAGGATCGTCTGCATCAGTCCGCCGATGATCACCATGGTGACCGGTGCGGACCACAAGACGTAGAGGACGAGGTAGACCAGGGGCAGCAGGACGCCGATCACCCGCACGACGCGCTGTCTGTCGTTGGGCTGTGCATAGGTTACGAAACCCAGCACCGAAAGGGCGTCCGCCAGCATGCGCGACTGGCCTACGATGGTTACGAAATACGTCGAAAAGAGCACCACGAAGGCGCCCACGGCGAACAGGTAGAACGCCCAGTTGCCCAGTGTTTCGGTGTACATGCCCGAGAGGATCTGCACAGTGCCGAATCCCTCCGGCACCATGCCTTGGGCATGGAGCACGGCCGCGCCCAGGAAGAAGAAGGCGAGCGTCGCCAGCGTGTAGATGATCATGCACAGCCACACGTCCTTCTTCATCACGCTGATCCAACCCATGGCGCGTTCTCGCCAGGCCGCGCTTCCGTCGCGGGGTCCCGCCGCCCGGGCATAGCCCTTTTCCACACACCAGTACGGGTAGAGCAGAAGTTCCGATGCGCCCACGCCGGTGATGCCGAAAACGGCGAATGCCGTCACGGCGCCGTCCGCCGGGAGGGCGAAACGCAACCCGTCCAGCAGGGCCTGGGGCGAAACGGCGTAGGGGGTCCAGAACAGCAGCAGCGCGCTGGCCAGCGTGGTGAAGGTAAACAGGGCCACCAGCATGGTGGTAATCCGTTCCAGCGTCATGTACTGCCCAACGAGCCCGAGTCCCATGCCGACCAGGGTGAGTATGATCAGCCAGGCCGTGTTGCCGAAGAACGGGAAGATCAGGTCGAGCGACAGGCTCATCGTACCGAATATGCCGCCTACCTGCATGGTGCTCCAGAGCAGGAGCAGCAGGCTCCCCCACACGAGCCAGGTTACCCGTAGCCGCGGACCGGGTACCTTGTTGAAGGCTACGAAGGTCGTCTGCCCCGTGGCGATGGCGTGCCGGCCGAGTTCGCTCTGTACCGGCACCTTGACCGCGCAGCTCAGGAGTATGAGCCAGAGCACGACGAAACCGACCTCGGCGCCAAGCCGCGTGGTGGCGATGAGTTCACCGGAACCCACAATGGAACCGGTCAACAGCAACCCCGGTCCCAGCTGCCTGATCGTCGACCAGCGGTCGGCGGGCGGTTTTCTTATATGTTCGGGACGCAGTGCGTAGGGATCGGACGGCTGGGACATGCAGATTCGCTTGTGGGATTGAGAAAGGGAATAGACCGGATCGGTGCCGCCACGTGCCGGTCAGGACGCATCGACCTCGTCCGAAAGGGGAATCGCTTCGTCGATCAACATGATTGGGATCTCTTCTCTGATGGGATACAGGTACTTTCCGTCGGCTCGTACCAGCCCGCCGTCGATGGCCTCCGTCACCTTTTCACCGCCCCGGTTGACCAGCGTACCGGCCTTGATCAAGCCATTCACGGCTTCGACGACGGAATCCGGCGCAAGACGGACTTCTTCCTTGGTTTCCGGGCAGGCCAGTATATCCAGCAAAGCCTGATCGATCATGTATCTCTCCGCGTCCGGTTTCGTGATGTGGCGAATTTACTGCACGATCGTGACCGGGCAAGACCAGGTAAGACTAGGCAGACCAAGCAAGACCAGGCAAGACTATAAGAATCCCGGTCACGGTGATCAAGCGATTTCTGCGAAGCACCGTCGCCGGAAAGCCGCGCGAAAGTTGCACCGCGCCTCCGCGGGTCACCGGAAAGGGACTGGTTGCAGACTACGCGGCGGTTGCGTTCAGGACGGCTACACCATATAATAGGAGCGGTTATTTGTGCAACAACGTGTATCCGCAGACCTGGAAACAGTACCAAGGAGTCCTTACATGGCGCAGGAAGTGCCGACTACCATCGAATTGCCCGACTATACCGACCTGCCTTACAAAGTAGCCGATCTGTCCGAGGCGGAACTGGGTCACCGTGAGATCGCCATCGCCGAACAGGAAATGCCCGGACTGATGGCCGTTCGCGAGAAGTACGGCCGCGAGCAACCGCTCAAGGGCGCGCGCATCATGGGATCCCTGCACATGACGATCCAGACCGCCGTGCTCATCCACACGCTCAAGGCCCTTGGCGCGGAGGTACGGTGGGCCTCATGCAACATCTTCTCCACCCAGGACCACGCGGCGGCGGCCATCGCGGACGACGGCATTCCGGTTTTCGCATGGAAGGGGGAAAGCCTGGAAGAGTACTGGGCCTGCACGCTGGAGGCGCTGACCTTCGATGGTGAGTCCGGTCCCACGCAGATCGTGGACGACGGCGGCGACGCCACGCTGCTGATTCACCGGGGCGTGGAAGCCGAAGACGATCCCTCGATCCTGGACGAACCGACCGACAACCGGGAACTGCAGATCATCAACGAGGTGCTCAGGCGGCAGCTGGACAGAAACCCGCGATACTGGCACGAAATGAGCGCCGGCATACGCGGCGTCTCCGAGGAGACGACCACCGGCGTCCACCGGCTCTACCAGATGATGCAGGACAGCAAGCTTCTGTTCCCGGCCATCAACGTCAACGATTCGGTGACCAAGTCGAAGTTCGACAACCTCTACGGCT
>JAJECR010000045.1 GCA_022821935.1 Candidatus Latescibacterota bacterium | reverse complement strand
ACGCACACCTGCCGTCGCGGCTGTTTCCAACAGGAAATTCCTGACCTCCGCCACCTCGCCATAGTCGGTCAGATGCTCGACAACCACGCACGTCCATTCCGGCAGAGATGCCGTGCGGCGCAGCAGGCGTTCGTAGTCCAGCACGCCCTGCCCGGCGGGCCTTTCTTCGAGGTGCACGATGAGCGGCACATCGCGGGCCGCCGCGTCCTTGGCGTGGACGTTCACGATCCGGCTTCCCAGGCGGTCGAAGGCGTCATCGATGAAACCGCCGGACCGGTAAAGGGAAAGGGGGTCCAGGATGTTGGCGGGGTCGAAGTTGATGCCGACACCGTGGTGGCCGACTTCCTCCACCAGCGTCATTGCCCGGTCCACGGTGGACAGGATCGTCATCAGCGACATCTCCGGGGCGACGCATAGTCCGTGGTCCGCCGCAAAAGGCGCGATCTCCTTCAGTGCCTTGATGAGACGCGCCAGCGCCTCATCACCGTGATTCTCCGAATGGGGATACCAGGAGTTCGCGGGGTGCATGCCGCCGGCCTCGGTCAGCAGCACGCGGCAGCCGAGGGCCGCGGCCAGGGGTACCCGCTCCCGCAGGACCCGCAGACGGACCGCGGATTCACCCGGATCCGGACGTACGAGCGGCGTTCCTACGCTCCATACCTGACCGATGGACACCCCATCCGCCTCGAGGAGCGCGCGGACCTTCGCACAGCCGTCGCTATCTATGGTCGCCGCCGGCTCAAGGTCCACCCCGATCACCTCGAAACCCAGTTCCCCGACCCAGTTGGCCGTACCGGTGGTGATCCGGTCCAGGGGCGGGACGAAACTATCCAGGCAGAGGCGCATCGGTTACCCGGGCTGATTGATTAATCGTAATGATTTGAATTAGTTAGGAGTTAGCAACATCCCGGCTTTATGAAGAAATTGACAGCCGAGAATGTAATTTGATAATATATGTAGGTCCGAGGTGGATAAACGCAAGGCGATCCTGCTTAGATCGACGCAAACCGGAGCGCATGCCCGTGAGCAGCAAGGAATTCTTTGACCGCGTCGCCCGGGACTGGGACGAAATGCGCGAGGAGTACTACTCCGACGAGGTCAGAGTTGGCGCCCTGGCGGCCGCTGGAGTCGAAAAAGGCAAAACCGCGGCCGACATCGGCGCGGGTACGGGCTTTATCACGCAGGGGCTGATCCAGGAAGGGCTGCGGGTCATCGCAGTCGATCAGTCCGAAGCGATCCTGAACGAAATGAAGCGTAAGTTCGGGGACATCGACACGATCGACTACCGCGTCGGGAATGCCCAGGATCTTCCCATTCCCGATGAAACGGTCGACTACGCCTTCGCAAACATGTGCCTCCACCACGTGGAATCCCCGCCCGACGCCATCCGGGAAATGGCAAGAATCCTGAGACCCGGGGGCCGCATCGTGATCACGGACGCGGACGAGCACGATTTCGAGTTTCTGCGCGAAGAACACCACGACCGCTGGCTGGGGTTCAACAGGTCGGATATCAAGGCATGGTTTCAGGCCGCGGGTCTGAGTGACGTCTGCGTGGGCAGTATCGGCACCTGCTGCGAAGTACTGTCGACTTGCCGCGATGATTTAGCCCGTATCGGCATATTCGTGGCCTCGGGCGAGAAACGCGCCGGGCTTTGAAAACCACCAGGACCATTCAACCTGTCATTAATATCGCTTAATCGGAACAATCCATTGCATTCGCCCACCGAACAAATCCCTGTTGTCATCTGTCCCGACCACAAGGCCCTATCGAGGACGGTCGCGCGGGAAATCGTCGAGTACGCCGGTGCCTGCGCCGAAGCGGGCAAGATGGCCGTGCTGGGTCTATGTACGGGATCCACCCCCATCGACGTGTACGGGGAATTGATCGCGCTGCACCGCGGCGGCGTCAGTTTCGAGAACGTCGTCACCTTCAACCTCGACGAATACTACCCCATGTCGCGGCAGTCGACCCAGAGCTACCACCGCTACATGCAGGAATACCTCTTCGAACAGGTCGACATACCCGACGACCAGGTCTACATCCCCCTGGGCGACCTGTCCCCCGACGAGATCGAAGATCACTGCGCCTGGTACGAGGATCGCATCCGCTCCGTGGGGGGTATCGGCATCCAGCTCCTGGGCATCGGACGCACGGGCCACATCGGTTTCAACGAGCCCGGTTCCCTGCCGGACACCCGCACCCGGCTGATCCGGTTGGACGAGAGCACGCGCAAGGACGCCGCTTCCGATTTCTTCGGCGAGGACAATGTGCCTATCGAGGCGGTGACGATGGGGGTGGGCACCATCCTCGACGCGGAACGCATCATCCTCATGGCCACGGGCGAACACAAGGCGCCCATCATCCGCCAGGCGGTGGAGGGTGAGGTCAGTCCGCTCGTGGCGGCCAGCTACCTGCAGAATCACCCGAACGCGACGGTCTTCATCGACCCGCCCGCGTCCAGCGAGCTCACCCGGGTGAAACGGCCCTGGCTGAACAACCACGCGGTGGAATGGACCGACCAGCTTTCGCAACGGGCCGTGCTCTGGCTTTGCGAGCAGGCGGAGAAGCCGGTGCTGCACCTTCAGCGCCGGGATTACAACGCCCACGATCTCTACTCCCTGGTGGACACGGTCCCGTCGGTCGACGAGCTGAACCGGAAGACCTTCGACGCAG
>JAJECR010000011.1 GCA_022821935.1 Candidatus Latescibacterota bacterium | reverse complement strand
ATTTGTCTTCCCCGCTCATCAACTGTTCCTGCGTCGACCCCACCACGGCCGCGTACCAGACCGTTTCCCAGTTTTCACCGGCGGGTCCGATGACGGCGAAATGGGCGTGGTAGTTCTTGTCGCCATCGTTATAGCGCTCGTCCAGGTAGACCATCTTGTCCCGGACTCGCGCGCCGACCAGGTTCTCCGGCGCGTCGATCAGCGAGAAGTCGGGACCGTCATCGGTCTGCCTGATGACCAGGAAGCTGGGACCGGCCGCGCGGCCGGTGAGGATCAGGTCGCCGATGCCGGTGTAGGAGAACTTGCGGCCGAAACTGCCGCTCATGGCCGACCAGACGGGCATGGGCATCCCGGCCCGGGTGCGTTTCAGGGGAGAAAAGCCCGAGAAATACGCCCGCAGCCCGGTCATGAACTGCGTGCCGGTGAAACAGCCGGTGTTGATGACCAGCGGGGCGTCCGGCGCGAAGGGATCGCTGACTTCATAGCCTGAAAGGACCTTGAACGACCGGCCTATACCTCCCAGGAAGTCCATGTCGTCGCGCACCGGAAGTTCTTCGTTGCTTACTTCGCGGCCGGTGGATAAATCGTATTCGATACGGGTATAGCAGTAATCGGTCACGTCTCCCGGCGTGCCGTTTCCAGGTTTCAGCACAGTATCCCCCTCGCTATTGAACTGGAATCGCGTTCTGTCATCATCGGTTTGGGTTCTAAACGGAACCGCGCCGGATATTTCCACGGTTACGTATAATATACAGGAATGCACGCGCGAAAACAGCATTAATCCCGGCGGGACAATGGGCGGTTGACAATTCCCGTGTGTTTCTTGTAGAATAACCGTTAGAAATACTCGAAATCAACCTTCGAAATCATCACCACAAACCTTTATCCGAACCTGTGCAGCCCAGGCGCCGAGGCCATCAATGACAGACCTTTCCCAGCAGACCGAACCCGCGATCGAGGTCCCCGAGATCGTGGATGAAGCGCAGATCCAGTTCTACGTGGACAACGGCTA
This sequence comes from Candidatus Latescibacterota bacterium, assembly GCA_022821935.1. GTDB lineage: Bacteria > JAAXHH01 > JAAXHH01 > JAAXHH01 > JAAXHH01 > JAAXHH01. The sequence continues at coordinate 3,028 of JAJECR010000011.1, read as the reverse complement.
TCTCGTCGTGCCCGACCTGATGGGCGCCGATGAACTGCAGGAATTGAAGGACGACCTGGTCGACGTGGCCCGGGGCAAATATCCCTGCAGGGGACTCGATCCGCCCGGGCCGGACGACACCGACGACGACGTGCTGCAGCGTATCCTCTGCATCCACCAGCCTCACTTCGTCAGCGAGGTGATCGAGAAGTACGTGCGCCATCCGAAGATCTGCGGCGTGCTGAGCCAGATCACGGCGGCCCACCTGCCCTATTGGGACGGGAGCGTCAAGTGCATGCAGTCCATGTACTTCATCAAGCCGCCCCGATTCCAGGGCCAGGCCTGGCACCAGGACGAAATCTTCATCCCCACGCGGGACCGGTCCCTGATCGGCGCGTGGATCGCCGTGGACGACGCGACGATCGAGAACGGCTGCCTGTACGTCATACCCGGTTCCCACCGCAACGGCTACCTCTACCCCCAGCGCGCGCACGAGAACCCCGACGAGTTCGACTTCGCCCCCGAGAGTCACGGTTTCGACGAGTCCGTGGAAGTGCCAGTCGAAGTCCGCGCCGGCGCCCTGGTCTTCTTCAACGGCTATCTCCTGCACCGGTCCTACAAGAACCGAAGCGAACAGACCCGCCGCGTGCTGGTCAACCACTACTGCAACGCGTGGAGCCTCCTGCCGTGGGGCATTGGAGAGGGCGAACGCCCAGCCACGGCCGACCGGCGCGCCATCGTCCCGGTCTCCGGTACCGACCCCTATGCCTGGAAGGGCTTCGAACCCACGAAGGACGAGATCTGGATACGCAACTGCAAGGCGGCGGACGAGATGAGGGAAGGGGATTAATGCGGTTCAGTAGCCCCGGCGCACGCACGCCGATTCGAAGCGCCGTCTTTCTAGCCTGCGCCTGGCAATGGGGCTGATCACTTCCTGACCGCCGCGAATCCGATTATGGGCGGCGCAGCCATGAATTCGTCCCAGAACCTGTTGTCCTGCTCAGACGGATGCAACTGCGGATCAATCCAGTGAAAACCGGCAAAGCCGGCTTCCTCGAAGGCCCGGTGATAGTTTCCCGGCGAGAGATAGTAGTTGTTGAACTCGAACCGCGTACCGTCGTCGTTCGTGAACCGGTAGACAATCGGGTCGCCGTCGGACGGCGTCTCGGTATACTCCTTTTTGAATCCGTACCGGGCGTATGAGACCGTACCGCCAGGCGCGTTCAGGACGTTGTCGTTGAAGCCCACGAACCGTCCGCCCGGTTTCAACGCGCCGTGCGCCGCCCGGACGAAGCGGAGGAGTTCGTCCGCGTCGCGGGCGTAGTTCAGCAGGTACATGGCCACGACGAGATCGACCGGCTCGTCCAGGACCAGTGCCGCCGCGTCCCGGTGCAGATACCGGCAACCTGCGGGTCGCGCGCGTTCCTCGGCCTCCGCCAGCCGGATCATTTCCGCCGAGACGTCGACGCCGAGCGCCTCCCGGGCGCCGGCGCGTTTCAGCTTGCGCGTGTAGAACCCCTCGCCGCAGGCCAGGTCGAAGACCTTCATCCCCTTGATGTCCCCGAGCGTTTCGAAGAGGGTGTATTCCTCGATGTATTCGCGAAAGGACAGTTGCTTGGAGTCTTTGTAGGCTCCGGCGATGGCGTCGTATTCGGCTTCGGCTGGATGCGGCAATCGGGTGCTCCGGGCAATGAAATTACTTCGGGCGAGTTAGGAGTTTGTCCGTAAAGATGTTATGTAAATCGCGGATATATTGCAAATCAAGCTCGATCTGGAAAGAACGCACTCCGGAATGGTCGCTCATGCCATCGCCGGGTTCATCTGCGACCTGAATGAGACTGAAGCCCGAAAGCATATCGAAGGACACGAAGCATCATCTGGCTTGGACATCTCAAGTTCCTTTACCGGTTCTTATGTGCGGGAGACTTCTTGACACAGATGCTCCAGTTCCTTTCCTTTAACGAGTCTTTGAATCTTGGGGCAGACTGAATCTGAGTGAGGGACACTCATGCTGAAACGCATACACATCGACAACTACAAGTGTTTGAGTAACTTCGACTTGAAATTCGGAGACTTGACGCTCCTGCTCGGCGCGAACGGATGCGGCAAGACCGCAGTATTCGAAGTAGTGGGGAAGCTCCGCGATTTCATACGTGGCGACGGTCGGGTCGATGATTTGTTTCCCCCCGGTGACCTGACTAAGTGGACAAAGAAGCGCGAGCAGTCCTTCGAACTGGAATTCGACCTTGACGATGCCACGTTTCTTTACAGGCTTCTGGTTGAACACAACTTGGAAGAGCGAAAGGCACGAGTGAAACGGGAAGAACTTACCTGCAACGACCTGCCGCTTTTTGTCTTCTCTATGGCCGAGGTACAACTCTATCGCGACAATCACAGCAAGGGGCCGAAGTACTCATTCGACTGGACGCAATCCGGAATTGCGCCGGTGGCTGAGCGCCCCGATAATAAGCGCCTGTGTGCGTTCCGGGACCAGGTTCGCCGTTTCGTGACGCTCTTTTTGGAAACGAAGCGCATTGAAAGCGGTTCGGGCACGGACACGGACAGACTGAGCAACAGGGGCGATAACTTCGCCTCGTGGTATCAGGGGCGATTACAGGAAAATCCACGGCGTGTATTCGAGGCGATGGATCGCCTGCGTAACGTGCTGCCCGGCTTCGCCGACCTTAAACTCGTGGAAAAGGGTAGTGATTACAGGGAACTGCAGGTTGAATTCACTCCGCAGGGAGGAGTTTCGGGTAATAACTATCGGTTTGACCAACTCTCGGATGGGCAACGCGCTTTGATCGTGCAATATATGTTGCTGTTTGCGGATGATGCCAATCGCACGCTGTTTCTGGACGAGCCGGACAATTACATCACTTTGCCCGAATTGCAGCCGTTTCTGGCCGAGTTTGAAGATGGCTGCGGCGACGAACTACCACAAACCGTTTTGATCTCGCACCACCCGGAAGCCTTGGATTTTCTTGCTGAAAAGGCGATATGGTTAGGGCGCGAACCGGAGAACCACACCCGTATCTTGGAAGTCAAG
>JAJECR010000310.1 GCA_022821935.1 Candidatus Latescibacterota bacterium | reverse complement strand
GCAGGGGGAATTTCTCGGGCGTGCCGTCGAAAATCACGTCCTGGATGTTTGGGGGCAATGACTCGAAAGGCGTATCGAGACTGAAGTCCATGTGCCGGGAAAGGCTGTACATGATGCGTCCGGACCAGGTGTCCGGCTTGTAGTTGAAGGCGTCCTTCACGAAACAGCCGCCCCGGATGCTCAGCGACTTGTCGGGCACCAGCAGATCCCGGTGCACCACCATGTAGGTGCCGAGTCCCAGGCAGGTACGGCACGCGCTGGCCGGGTTGTTGAACTGGAAGTAGTCCGGGGCAAGGTCACCCACAACCAGGTGATGCTCCGGACACCCGAAGGAGCTATAGAACCGGTCGACCGCCCGGTCCTGGCTGCAGGACACGATGCGTACCTTCAGAAACTGTTCCCCGAGGACCAGGGCGTTCTGAATACCGGCGGCCAACTGCTTTTCCACTCCGGGCTTCAGGATGAACCGGTCCACGATGACTTCCAGCTGCGGGTTGCCGGACTCGTCGACTTCCACCTCGTCGCTGATGTCCACTACGGTCCCGTCGATTGCCATGCGCCGGTAGCCCTTCTTGCGGATTTCAGCAAAGAGAAAATCGTAGTCTTCCCCGTAGATTCGTGAGACGGGCGCCCGCAGTTCGACCTCGGTCTCTTCAGGCAGGGCAAGCAGTTCGTCGAGAATCTGCATGCTGGATTTTATGGGAAGATCCGTGCCGCAGTGCGGGCAGGCCGCCTTGCCGATCGTGGCGAACAGCAGGTTCAGGTAGCTGCTGACGTCCGTCATGGTGCCCACGGTGGAGCGGGGATTGCGCGCCACGGTCTTCTGTTCGATCGAAATGACGGGCGAAAGTCCGAATAGGTAGTCAACGTCCGGTTTGCCCACTTGCTGGATGAAGCGGCGCGCGTAGGACGAAAGGGACTCCATGTACCGCCGCTGGCCCTCGGCGTAGATCGTATCGAAGGCCAGGGATGATTTGCCCGACCCCGAAAGCCCAGTCACCACGATCAGGCGGTTTCGCGGCAGCTCTACGTCGATGTCCCGCAGGTTGTGCTCCCGGGCGCCCTGCACGAGGATCGTCGTCCGGGGTCCGTTCCCGCCGCTGTCGCGTGTTTTCGCAGCTGCAGCTGTTGCCTCAGCAGCGCCGGATGCCTGAGGACGTGTCCTGGTTTCGGTCATGGTCATGGTCTTCCGACTGCCGGTCCGTTTCACGCCCTGTGGTAATAGAACGCAAGTTCGTCGTATTCCACGTTGCTCTTCAGCGTGAGGCGCAAGGGACTGGATACCCGGGTGATGATCTCTTTATCCGCGAGCCATTCACACACCGTGGTTACGCCCCGGAGATTGAACTGGTTGTCGAAATAGGTCTCGATATCCGTCACCGATCTTACCGAGCCCTCCTCTTCCAGGTAATCGAGGACGGGCTGGAACAACGGTTCGATCCGTTCCTCGAGATAGGCGTCTATGCGCCTCAGCGCTTCGCCCACGGCCGCTTCCGTTTTCGGCCGGTCGATCAGGTCGGTGTATACGGCGTTGAAAAACCCTGGATTGAGTACCAGGGCCTGCTGGATCACTTCACGGCCGGCAAGCTGGTTGGCCAGGTACGCTTCGATCTGCGCCAGGCCGGGCACAGCGTACAGGACATAGAGGAACGCATAATGGAGGTCCTTGCGGACGTGAAGCCACTTCTCCGCCTTGTACAGGATGGGGATGACATGGGAACCCGCGTGCATGAGCTGGACCTGGCGGTCTCTCGACCGGAATGCCAGGACGTCGTTGTAGAGATCCCGAATTGTGTCGTCATGGGTGAAAAGCAGGCGGCTCTTGGCGAAGGCCGAGTGCATGAAAGAGCTCTGCAGGCCGCCTTCGATCATCTTCTTGAATGCGGAACGGGGTTGCATGAAAACATGGATATCCACGTCGAACTCATTCAGCGTCGCGCCTTCCGCGACCTCGTCATCGTCCTTGCCTTCCCTGCGAAACAACTTTTTATCGTCCCTGGTCACCACGATCAGGTCGATGTCCGACTTCTCCCAGACCCGGTCCGACGACAGGCTGCCGAATAGTATCGCGGCCAGAACCTGCCGGTCTTCCCGTGCCTTGTTTACGAAAGACTCAAGGGCCGATTCGAACTGTTCTTCCACGTTTGAGGGCGAGTTTTCCATCGGGGATACCTACAGATAGAAAAAGAAGGAAAAGCGCATGCGGCAAACCCGCGACTGGTCCGCGGAAGCGCCGGAAGCGCCGGTCCGTGGATACGTCGTATGCGCTGTATGCGGCGTATGCGCCGTGAGATCTGTTTGTGCTGTGTGCGCTGTACGCGTCGTATGCGCCGATTTAAGTAATACGCCGCCGTGCCATCGTCAACGTACAAATGCCCGTTGCAGGGCGCTGAGCGCACTGTACCAAGAAGTTATACACCATGGAACCGGCCTTCATTCAAGGTCATTCCGGCTGCTCCGCCGGGTGCCTGACCGGCTTCTCCATCCGTTCTCGGAGATCATTCCGGCTGCTCCGCCCGGGTTCCGGCCCGTCTTCTTCATCCGGTCCCCGGGGACATCGCCTCCGCTTGCCGGAAACCCCTTGATACGCAGGCGTGGCAAAGACTACATTCTGCAAAGACCCCCATTCCGGTCCTCAATAGGACCTACTGTACAAGGTTCCCGAGACCATGCGTGGAGGATGCTTCCGTGCCGGCATCGCCAGGACCCGGCGTTCCCGCCAACGTGCGAAACGCTTTAGCCCACCGGGGCCGCCTCGCTTCGGAATTGAGGCCCGACTCCACACTTTTCGATCGAATCGGCGGCCGAACCGTGGTCGCGGACATCATCGACGGGCTTTATGACCGGATCGAAGAAGACGCTAGTCTGCGCCCCATGTTTACCCGCACGCTGGCTCCCGAGCGCATGAAGCAGAAGGCCTTCCTGGAGGAGTGGATGGGCGGAGAGCCGGGCTACACCCGGCATCACGCCTACGGCGGTATCCGAAACCGTCATGGTCATATCCACATCACGCGGGAATCCGCCGAGCGGTGGTTGACGCACATGGCCGCGTCGCTGCGCGAACACGTGGCCGAACAGCGGCTCGTGGATGAAGTGCTCGACACGCTTGGGCCCCTCGCCCACGGACTGGTCAACGAGCAGAAACCTGCCCGGAACAAGTGGGAAATGAGATGTCACCGTGAGAAACGGTGGCGACTGCCGGCGAAGTTGGCGGCAAGAGGCCAGGTGGATGCACTGAAGCGGCACCTGGAAGAGGAACCCGGTGTACTGGACGATCCCCGTCATGGTGCGATCATCCTCGGTGAAGCGGCGCTGCGGGGCCATACGCCGGTTGCGGAGCTGCTGCTGGATCATGGGGTGGATGTGAACATACCGTCCGCCCATGCAAGCGATATCATGATGACCGCCCATTGCGCTGCGCGAAGCAAGAAGAAAGATGAAACCGCCGGATACCTGTTGGAACGAGGCGCCGTGTATGATGTCTTCAGCGCCTGTTTTCTCGGCGACCAGGACCGGGTTTCTGCGCTGCTCGAAGAAGAACCCGGACTGGCCAACGCGCACGACCCCGCCTGCGACCTGCTGCCCGTGACTCCCTTGCACCATGCCGTGTACGGCGGACACGAACACGTTGCGAGATACCTGTTTGACCGGGGTGCCGAGACCGGTGTGAACAGCACGGCCCTGGTCGGCTACGCCGCGGGACGCGGGCAAATAAACCTGGTCCGATTGTTACTGGAGAACGGCGCGGACGCCACGAGGATAGGTTGCGGCCGATGGGTGCTGGATCCCGAAATTGCGGCCCTGCTGACTGCACACGGCGCCGACGTCAACTACCCCGAAGGAAACTGGATCTGGACGGCCTGTACGGGAAACAACAGCCAGCGGGATGATCCCGCTTACGTACAGGCCCTCTTGGACAAGGGAGCCCGGATCGACACGGTGCTCCGCGGCGCCCGGGCCCTGCATTTCGCCGCCAAGGCAGGTTTCACGGGGGTCATGGAGGTGCTGCTGAACAACGGCGCGCCTGTCGACGCGCGCAGCGATCGGGGCGAAACGCCGCTCTTTTACGCGCTGAAGGCCGGCCCCAGGGCGGACATGGCCAAATCGGTGGAACTGCTGCTGGTCCATGGCGCGGATCCATCCCTCCAGGACCACCTGGGCAAGTCGCCTCTGCAGATCGCCCGCCGCATGAAGCGGCCCGGGAAAGACAGCATTGTCGAGTTGCTCGAAGCCGCTAGTCCTCCCGTGACGGCGTAATCCCCTCCAGGTACGATACCAGGGCCTTTCTTGCCGGTGTCGGTCCGTGGATCTCAATACCCACTGTTGCCCACACCAGGGGCGTGGTGCCGTGCTCATCGTCCGTCGCGCCAGTATCGGCGCCGGCCTCGACGAGTGTCTTCGCAATCTCCGCACTTTCGCATAGATGCAGGGGTGTCTGACCGGAATCCGCCCGGGCGTTTACGTCCGCGCCCCAGCCAACCAGCGCCCTCACGGTCTCCTCCTGTCCATGTCGTACCGCAGCGTGCAGCGGCGTGCCCACCACGGCATGGACCCCGATCTTCCCTTTGAACTCCGCGACATCCTTGTCGGCGCGAAAGCGTTGCCTAAGCTGCTCTGTCCTTCCCAGTGCGGCGAGCTGACAGGGGTCGGCCGGCGCACCGCGGTCGATCAGGAACTCCGCCAGCCGACGGCAACGTTCGCCACGGGACAGCGCCGCACCCAGCGGGCTATTACCTTCGCTGTCGAGCGCGTTCAGTTGCGCGCCGAGATCCAGTAGCATGCCTGCGGTCTCGACGGAAACGGCCACGTGAAGCGGGTGGTCGCCTCCAAGGCCCGGTCGGATTGCCGCTTCCGGATCATCCGCCAGGATCTCCGACACGCGGCGGATGTCGTCCAGCAGGCATGCGGCGTGGATGTCGACTACGGCACCGCGTTCCCGCAGCAGTGCGGCCGCTTCCATATGACCCCAGTGCGCGGCAAGGTGCAGGGCCTTCCAACCGCGATAGGTGCCTGTACCGGATTCGGGGTCCGCGCCGCTTTCCAGCAAGAGCCGGATCATGCCGGCCTGACCCCGTTCGGCCGCCAACTGTATAGGCGTGGGACGACCTCCCCACCGGGGATGGGTCACCGCGTCGTTTACGATTCCCCTATCCTGTTTCAGCACCTTCGCGGCGGCCTCCCGATCGCCGCGCCAGATGGCACTGCGCAGCCGGCGCCGGTTCACTTCCCGGCGCAGGACGGGCCAGCTTGAAAATCCATAACTGCGTGCAATGACCAGTTGGGCGTCGGTCAGTTTAGCTGAAACGGGATCAATCGCACGAGGATGCAAGGCGAAGGTCTTCAGCGCGTCCGCGTCACCCGAGCGAAATGCCTTGAGGAGTTCCCTCGCCTGGGTTTTGAGCTGATCCAGGTCGGGATCCTGGGGAAGCGTGTGAAGATTATTCATCGGCGAATTCCTTTCCGTGACCCTCCGACTCCGCATTTTCGGAGAAGAAAGAGATTCGCACCATCTGCCAGTTCATTGAGAATCGGGTAGGCTCAGCCTTTTCCGCGGATTGGATGCGCCCCGGAGCGCCACGAATCGAATATTAAATCCGATTTGGGTCCGCGTCAAGCCCATCGCCACCCGGTTAAAACGAGGATTAACCAAACAAAGCGTTCGCCGCACCGGTCGGTTATAATTGCCGTCCAGATCGATTTAAGCGTCGTGTTTCTCTAGAATGCGGGACAGCAGCCGGTATCTGCGCGTGCCAAACGGCGTATTCCGGCGGATGGTGCGCAGGCGCCGCTCGCATTCCGGCAGAGCATAGGACATCGCGCGACGGGAATTTGGGGTATCTACCTCCGACAAAGCGAGGAGGGTATAGTAGAAGGGGAACCGGCGCCACGCGCCGGCGCCGTCCTGATGGCTCATCAGCACGCCCACACCTTCATCTAGGTAGCGGGCATAGTCGCCGAGTCCGCCCACGGCCATGTGGCGCCAGAGGGAAACCGTGCATGCGCCGCAGCAGAACGTACCGTATTGCCTTCCCCTGGCGTGCGCCTGGACGAAACACCCGAGGAGCATGGACGTCGCCGACTCGAGTTCGGGCAGCCGGTCGCGCCCGACGCGGCGGTTCAGCAGAATGATCGCCCGGCAGGTTTCCTCCGCGTGGATGTGTCGCAGCGATGCCGACTGAAGCCGTTCTCCCGTGAAGGTGTACAGTTTCGACTGGCGGTCCTGTTCCGTAATCCCGAACGTCCCGGCATAGGCGGAATCAGTGCCGAAACGGCCGGCCAGCCAGTCCAGGGTCCGTTCCGCTTCGGTCCGGTCGAACGATTCACCGAGAAAATGACGTTCGTTGATACGATCCAGCGTTATGGAGAGACTTTGGGGATGGGGAATGCTGCCCATGGTATTTCTGGATCTCCGCTAGGGATCGGATGCTCGCCGGATTGCCGTTGACGCGCACGCGCAAACCATTTTTCTTCCGTCGTACCGGCCGGGCTTTTCAATTTGGAATGAAAGAAGTAGCAGCTATCTACCTGGATACCTCCTTAATTTACTGATAAACAGGCTTTACGCCAGAATTTCATCCCTTCTTCATGCGCTTATCGCGCGGGTTTTACGCACAATCAAGGTAAACTATGCAACACAGTATCGTTTTGAAAGAAAAGGGACGCTACAACGCGTTCCCCGTACTGACTCGACTTCCCGACGGGCGGTTGACCATTGGCTGTATCTCTTCTCCTTTCGGGGACCACTACGGTCTGGCGGACTGGCTGACGTTTGTGTCCCGCGATAGCGGACGAACCTGGGAGCGGTCGGAAGATCCTTTGCTGCCACCCAACTGGCCTGGCACGTCGCCGCGTGAGCGGTACGACAGGCTTTCCGGCACTTTACCCGACGGAACCTTTATGGCGGTGGGTTCGGTGGGACCGGAATTCTGGCCGCTGGACCGTCGGGAGGAAGCTGAGGCTCGTGGACTGAGATTCGTAGAGGATGAGACGTACACGTCCCATTTTCCAGGAAAGTTGATCATAACGGGGTATCGACTGTCGATGATACGATCCCGGGATGGGGGACATTCCTGGGACCGGCGCACCTGGACCGTACCGGGCTATGAGTTCACAGTCGGTTTTCCACGCGGGACCGTACTCGGTGACGGTACGTGGCTGTTACCCATTTACGCGATGCGAGCCGGGGGCCGGGCCGATTGTCTCATATTCCGGTCCGGCGACGACGGTGAGACCTGGCATCTACATGAGGCGGTGCCGCGTATCGGCAGCGAATGGGCCCTGGTAGAGACCGAGCCGAACCACGTCCTGGGCCATATCCGCTCGACGTGTTACTGGGCGCCGCGTGAGGTTAAGCATACCTATCACAGGGACCGGTTCTACACTCTGGAAACCTGGTCCGAAGACGGCGGAAAGACCTGGACCTGCCCTGTGGAGACGTCATTTGAGGGCTATCCGAACCACCTGCTCAAATTAAGTGACGGACGTATTCTGTGTACTTACGGATACCGCCGAGCCCCGATGGGCATACGGGCCTTGATCAGTGAGGACGGCGGACGCACCTGGGACACGGACCACGAATACGTGCTCCGGGATGACGGCGGTGGTCTATCGAACGAGTGGCCTCCGGAAAAGCGTGCCCGGATGGGCGGCGCGGATGTGGGCTATCCGATCTCAGCGGAATTGGGTGACGGTACCGTGCTGACCGTCTATTACATCACGACGGAAGACGGCATCACCCATGTCGCTGCCACCCACTGGCATCCGGATCGGGATAGACCACCAGGTCCTCGGGGAGGGTAAGCAATCGTCGCGATTGCGGCAGGAATTACGGGATCAGTTCCTGCTTCGGCCCGCGACGCGTCCAACGCTTTCTGCCAGCCGAGCGCCTTCTGCCAGTCGAGTCCATAGTCTTACGCCGTCTGTGCGCTCAGGAATCGGCGCCGGCTTCCCGCAGACGGTCCGCGATGGCGGCGTGCCCGTACCGTTCCGCCCAGGCGAGCGGCGTGGTCCAGGAATCCCCATCGGGCTGCGGATCGGCGCCATGCTGAAGATACAGTTCGACCAGGTCCTCGCGGGCCCAGCGGGACGCCCAGGCAAGGGGCGTGGAGTGGAGCAGCGTGTCCTTTGTGTCGAGCGAAGCGTCGTATTCGAGGAACATCCGGGCGAAGGTGATTCGCTCTTCATCTGTCAAAACCGGTTCGCCCCAGACTTTGCCGGTGGCTGCGACATGGTGCAGCAATGACGTGTTGCGCCGGCCTTTCACATTTGGATCCACCCCGTGTTCGAGGAACATCCGCACGATCTCGGGGAAAACGGAGCGATCGAAATCCCGGAACTTTCGGTGTGGGCAGCAAGGCCACAGACGTATGGGCTGGATGATCAATCCATACCAGCGGGGATCGTCCGGCGCCCAGTCCAACTTGCGCAGACACACGCCCACCACGCTGGGATCGCCGCCGCAGGCGGCACCCCACAGGATCTCCTCCACCAAGTCGGGTTTCAGGTTCAAGGCCATGACGGCGGCCGAGGTGTCGCATTCAAGGGCCGCACCATCCGGTGTCATCGTTCCGCCGTAGCGGTACAACAACCGCTTCATGCGATCGTCCCGGTTGTTGTAGGCGCGGCTCATGGGATTGCCGGAAGCGTAGACGCCGGCATTGGGATCTGCGCCCCGTTCCAATAGCAACTCGGCTATCTCGTACATGCCGTCGCCGGCCGCGATCCACAGCGGTTCTCCCCAGTTGTACGTCTCTTCTTCCAGTGACTGAATGCGGTACCGCTGGTCCGGGTCCATACCCAGATCCAGCAGCAGCGTCACCATCTCGTACCGGTTGTGCCGGACCGCGTCAGCCAGCAGCTGGGACTCTTTCTCAACATCCGGTTCGAACAGGCCGGGGTGGCTTTCCGCCACCTGGCGCACGGCCTCGGCGTCACCCAGCATGACGTTCGTTCGCAGGCTCCTGGGCGCTCCCGAGGTCATCAGGATCCCGGCGGCCATGAAACACCCTTCCGCCCGGCGCCTGTCCGGGACAGCGGTGTGCTCTACGGCCAATTCGAGCGGAGTCCGCCCCGCCAGGTTAGTCTTGCCCGTGTCGGCGTTCAGCTTCAACACAGCCTGAACCAGGCCGGAATGGCCGTTACGGGCCGCGTGGTGCAACACCGTGTCGCCGTTCTCGTCGCAGGCGTCCACCAGTTCGGGGGCGTCATGTATATCCCGCATCGCGCCGGCCACGTCGCCATCCTCCACCTTGCGGGCGAGCTGAACGACCTCTTGAGACACGGTCAAATTCGGGCAGAGGTTCGCCTCGCGCCGCCGCTCCAGTTCCTCATTGATGGTTTCAATGACATCTTCGAAACCGCGGTCGCGCGCCATGACCAGGGGCGTGGACGCGTCCCTGTGGGGATAGACCCCCTGGTTTGGATCGGCGCCCGCGGACATGAGTGCGGAAACCGCTTCTGTCTGGCGGTTTATCACCGCGTGATGCAGGGCACGGTGTTCGTCGTAAGAAGCCGTATCCACACCTACCAGGTGGGGTGCGACGGCCAGAATGGTATTCAGGCGGTTCATGTCTCCGGTGGCGGACGCCTCGCACAGTTCGGCCACGGTGAAGACACCGGAGGTCGTCTCGTTCGTCATTTCTGTTTCTCCTCGTCAGACTTGTCAGCGTCGTCGATGTCCGCGAACAGGTGGCTGTATCGATCCTTGTAAGTCTTCATCAGGTCGTCGTAACGGTCTTCTATCGTGGTTCCGGCCATATACGGTCCCAGGTGGTCGATGAAGGCGTGCCAGCCCGCGGCGAATCCCAGGAGGATTTCCGGCATGGCATGGGAATTCGTGAATCGAAGCCGCGTGCCGCCTTCACAGGGTTCGAGCTCCCATCTTACCACGGAGAGCCCCCAGGTATAAGCGAACACCCGTTCAGGCACCCATTCACAGACAATGCCCTCCAGGCTTCCTTCCGATTTAAAATCCACGAAAATCCTGCCGCCGATCCGGCGCTCCAGCGTGGTCTCGTACTTCATCCACGAAGAGATCCCGTCCGCCGTCGTAACGGCCTCCCATACCCGGGAGACCGGATGGGCGTACGTTCGTTCGATTTCAATACAGTATTCCGGCGTTATCCTGGCCAGCGATTCTGCCATCGTGATCACTTTCTTTAGTGGCCGTATGCACGGTTGCCGTTACAAAAAACTGATGTCTTGGTGCGGGGTTCGCAGATCTTCAGGGTAGAATCCGCGATCCGGTGGACTACAGCGGACCAAGTATGCCGGCGCATATCGACGTTTGTATTGACAGTAATGCACGCCGGCACTAACCATGTTTTAGTCGATATAATGGGAGATGAAAATGCGGTTTGACAAGGAAAAACAGTGGATCGGCGCCGTGTATGCCGGAGACCTCGAACTCATGGCCGATATGCTGGCCGAAGACCCGTCGCTTGCGGACTTCAGGCATGAAGCCTTCGACGATCCGTACCGTGCCGGCGGCTTCCCCGTCGCCACCCTGGCCTTTGCCGTGTGTGGTCCGCCGCATCAGCAGATCGACTGGCGACAGGTCGAGCGAAGGATCAACTTCGACATGGTCAAACTGCTGGTCGATGCCGGGGCCGATCCCAATATCGACAACATCCACGGCCGTCCGCTTTGTCTATGCCGGGATCAGACCATTGCGCGGTACCTGATCGATCACGGCGCCGACATCAACCTGTGGCACGACAACGGCGGCGCGCCGGTCTACTTCTCGGTCTGGCAAATCGATCCGGAACGGTTGAGGATGCAGATCGGGCTGGGGGCGGATGCGGGGCCGATCAATCCACATAACGGTTCATCCGCTTTTCATTCCGCCGCGGAAGTCCGGCCCGGCGACGCACATCTCGCCGATCACCTCGAAACTATTCGCTTGCTGAAGGAAGCCGGCCTTGACCCCAATCACAGGGCGGGAGTCGGCGTCCAATCGGACTGGGGTCCCATATACCAGGGGGATGCGCCCCTGCACATGGCCGCTCAGTTGAACCGGTGCGAAGTGATCGAAGCCCTGATTTCGGCCGGCTGTGACGCGGCCCATACGAACGCGGTCGATGAGACGCCGCGCGATGTGGCCGTGAGGGTAGGTCGCGGCCAGGACATCATCCGGATGCTCTGAGTCGGGCGAGAGCAAGCCGCATCGAGGCTGGGATACTCAGCGCTTGGGATCCTCGGCGACAGAGATACTCAGCGTCTGGGATCCTCGTCGCCTGGGATCCTCGCCTGTGGCTATGGTTCGAGGACCAGGGCCCGTAATCGGACCACCTGTCATCCCGGAGACCGATCATGCAACTCGAAAAACTGCACCAGGTGGCCGTTTTTTCCCGCGACCTAGGTGAAACGAAGACCTTTTACGAGGAAACCCTCGGAGCTAGGCTGATGGCGTATTTCGAAGGTCCGCCGGGTTTGTTGTTTTTCGATTTTCTCGGAACGCGCATACTCTTCGAAAAGGCCGCACCCACCGCCACGCTGTATTTCCGTGTGGACGACATAGACGCCTCGTACGAAGAACTGAAAGCGAAGGGGGTCGCGTTCCTCAGTAAACCCCACCCCATATTCAAGGATGAAATGGGTACCTTCGGCACGGCGGGACATGTGGAATCGATGGCCTTCTTCAAGGATCCATCCGGCAACACCCTCGCCCTGGCCACGCAGCGGCCGCAGGAATGAACCCTTTTGTACCAGGTACGGACCGGACTTCAGGTTCCGGCAGCCAGGATATGGTTTGCAAACATGACCTATGACTTTACGGGTAAAGTCGCTCTCGTCACCGGTGCGTGCAACGGAATCGGGCGATTCACCACGATCGCGTTGCTGGAAGCGGGTGCCTCCGTGGTCGCCGCGGACATAAACCCCTGCCCGCGAAGCCTCGAGCTTTTCAGGACGCGCAGCGACCGCGTTCAGTTTATCGAGACCGACGTGGCTGAAAACGACCAGGTGCGAAACATGGTCCGGCGGGCCAGAAGGCGTTTCGATCGCCTGGATATCGCGGTGAACAACGCCGGCTTGTTCAGGTATCAGACTCTGACCCACAAATGGCGGGAAGATCAATGGGACCGCATGATGAATGTGAACCTGAAGGGCGTCTGGCTATGCATGAAACACGAACTGAACGTCATGCTGGCCCAGGGTGAAGGCGCAATCGTGAACGTCTCTTCTGTGGCGGGCCTGGTCGGATGCGAGGGCATGTCCGGTTACGCCGCCAGCAAGCACGGCGTGATCGGCCTGACGAAGTCGGCGGCGCTGGAATACGCGAAAGAGGGCATCCGGATAAATGCAGTTTGTCCGGGAAGCCTGGCGCGTCCGTCCCTGCGATTCCCAAAGGTTTTTACCACGAAGATAGAGGACGACGGCCGCCATCCCATGGGGAGATTCTGCACGGGCGAGGAAGTGGCTGAAGCTATTCTCTGGCTGTGCTCCGACGCCTCATCGTTTACGACAGGCCACGCGTTGTCTGTGGACGGAGGCTGGTCGGCCCGTTGAAGGGCGCCTGCTCCGGGCAATGAACGCTTCGGGCATGGAAATTCCCGATATCCGAAGACAGGTCTTCAAAAACCGTATTTCCCGCCCCGGGCGGCGGCGAACATCGCCCGCCCGTTCACCCGACATACACCTTTTCGCCCCGCTGCGCGCTGTCATACATAGCGTCAAGCAGCTGCATGAACCGGTAGGCGTCATCCGCATCGACATCGGGCTTGACGCGGCCGGCGACTGCCCGCGCAAAGTGTTCGACCTCGTGGTAGAACGGAAGTCCTTCGGCCGGCGGGTTCGTGTGGGGCACGTCGGACTCGTCGTCGATTTCCCGAACCGTGAATACCCCATCCTTCCATTTCGACACCTTTCTTTCTGACAGGGCCCCGTCGCTGCCGTGCACTTCCACGACGGTGGGGGTATCGCACTGCAGCCAGCGGGAGCAGTCGATCTGGATCGTCTTGCCGCCTTCGAAACCGCACAATCCCGAGAAATAGTCTTCGGCCGGGCCTTCCGGGCCGTCGTAAATGGACTCGACAACGTGCTTGGCGGCAAAAGCCCATTTGGGATCCGGACAGCCCATCCACCACCAGGCCAGGTCCAGCTCGTGGGAAGCGTGCTGGCCCAGGGCGCCGCCTTTCTGGCCATAAACGTGGGTCCAGCCTTCGGGACTATCCAATGGCGCTCTGTGGTTGTATTTCAGAAAGATGCGGGCGTGGTACGGCTCGCCGATGCGGCCACGGCTTATTGCGGTGCGGATCCCGCGGTTTACAGGGTCGTGACGCATGAAGTAGCAGAACTGAAGCGTAACCCCGGCGCGCCCGGCCGCTTCCTTGAACGTCGGGATATGTTCGGCGCGGGTCGCGTGCGGTTTTTGCACGAGTACGTGCTTGCCGGCGGCGATGGCATCGAGGACCATGGGATAGCGGGCGGGCGGGTTCACGGCCAGGAGAACGGCATCCACCCCTTTATCGGCCAAGAGGTCCTGGTAGGGACCGTAACGACTGGGAACCCCCTCCTCGCGGGCCACGCGGTTTCGACGCTCTTCGTCGAGGTCGCCGATCGCGACAACGTCCAGCAGTGCGCTGGCCTGGGCCGATCGCACCGCGGCATGGCCAGCTCCTCCGCAGCCCACGACGCCGAGTCGAATCACGTTTTCCTTATGCTTCATTGCTTATTCTCCGGATCAGGGCGACAAACGTTCCGTCATCCATGCATCGTCCGCGTCGCGCCTGTAACGAATCCGGTCGTGCAGGCGAAGCTCCCGGCCCTGCCAGAACTCGAACTCATCGGGTGATACACGGA
>JAJECR010000393.1 GCA_022821935.1 Candidatus Latescibacterota bacterium | reverse complement strand
TACGAGCCGCTTCGCCAGCGCGTCACCATCGAGCCCGGCCAGCGAGAACTGACCCTGCGGCTCAGGCGGTGGGCCGACATGAACGCGGAAAGGTACTTCAGCGGCGACACCCACGTGCATTTCCTTTCCACCCAGGGCGCTCAGCTCGAGGCCCAGGGGGAAGACCTGAACGTGGTCAACCTCCTGCTGTCCCAGTGGGGCGGTCTGTTCACGAACACCGAAGAGTTCACCGGGTCGGCGAACGTGGCGCCGGACGGAGATACGATCGTGTACGCCACGCAGGAGAACCGGCAGCACATCCTGGGCCACCTGTCGCTCCTCGGCCTCAAAGAACCGGTCATGCCCTGGTGCTCGGACGGACCCGGCGAGGCCGAGCTGGGGGGCAACCTGGAAACCACCCTGTCGTACTGGGCTGATGCATGCCACGCGCAGGGCGGGACGGTCGTGATCCCCCACATCCCCAACCCCAACTGCGAACCGGCGGCTCTCATCGCCACGGACCGTGCCGACGCCGTGGAGATGCTGGTTCACAGCGAGTACAATCACCTGGAATACTACCGGTACCTGAACTGCGGTTACAAACTGCCGCTGGCGGGTGGAACGGACAAGATGTCGAGCGACGTGCCCGTGGGGATCTACCGGACCTACGCCTATATCCCGCCGGACGAGCCCTTTACCTACGACAACTGGTGCAAGGCGTTGCGCGGCGGCAATACCTTCCTGAGCGCAGGCCCCATCATCCGGTTTACGGTGAACGGCCGGCCCATCGGCGACACGGTGAATCTGCCCGGGAACGGCGGGACGGTGGAGATCGAAGCGTCGGCGGATTCAACCCTGCCCATCCATACGCTGGAAATCGTCCAGCAGGGCCGGGTGGTCGCCGCTACAGAAGACCTCAAAGGCACGCGTCGACTATCGCTCAAGGCCTCCCTGAAAATCGAAGGTCACACCTGGCTGGCGGCGCGGTGCGCCGGCCCGAACTATACGAGCATACCGCATCACGACGGCTGGCGCCGGGGCATCATGGCCCACACTTCGCCGGTATACGTGGCCTGCGGCGGTCCCTACTGGCTGTTCGACCTCGAAAACGCCCAGTACATGCTGAGCCTGATCGAGGGCGGCCTGTCCTACATCAGGCGCCGAAGCTGGCAGCACAAGCCGGGAACGACCACCCATCACCATGGCGGCGATGACCACGAGGCCTTTCTCGAAGCCCCATACCTGCAGGCGCGCGAAGCCATCCACCGGCGCATGCACGAACTGAACATCCCGCACTGAGCATCCGTGCGGGTATCCCCATCCGCGCGGAAGACCGCGTATTGCGTATAAAGAACGGTATCGCGGATAAAACACAACGCGCGCGGCTGAACGCACAAATGAACGCGCAAACACTCGGAGCTTAAAACATGCACGGACCCAGGGTCGACCGGGTCATATTCTGGGTCGCGCTTCCGCTGATCGCGGGCGTCTCGGTACCGCTTGTACTGTTTCCCGTCAAGGGGGAGGCCCTGCTGAGCGCGGCCTTCGGCTGGCTGACGCGGGTCCTCGGCTGGGCCTACCTCTGGTTCACAATCGCCGCCTTCGCGCTCCTGGTCTATTACGCCCTGGGCAAGTACGGCAACGTGCGGTTCGGCGGGCCCGACGCCAAGCCTGAATTCTCCCTGGTCAGCTGGATCGCCATGATCTTCTGCGCCGGTATCGGCGCCAGCGTCCTCTACTGGGGCACCATCGAGTGGGTCTACTACTACACGAATCCGCCCTTTGGACTCGAACCGCGTTCCCGGGAGGCCACGGAGTGGGCGGCGACTTACGGGCTGTTTCACTGGGGATTCACGGCCTGGGCCATCTACTGCATCCCGACGCTGCCCCTGGCCTACCTGTTCTGGAACCGAGGGCGGCCCATCCTGCGCATGTCGGCGGCCTGCGAAGGCGTCATTGGCGAACGCGCCACGAGGAGCTTCCCGGGCAAGGTCATCGACATGTTCTTCATGTTCGGCCTGCTCGGGGGGGTCGGGACGTCCATCGGGCTGAGCACGCCCATGATCTCGGCCGGCCTGTCGGAACTGCTGGGTGTGGCGAGGGGGTTCTGGCTGGACGCGGCGGTGGTCATCACGTTGGGGGTGATCTTCGGCGTCAGCGTTTACACCGGGCTGCAGCGCGGCATCCGCGTCCTGAGCGGGGTCAACCTCTGGCTCACCATCGGGTTGCTGGCCTTCGTCTTCCTCGCCGGTCCCACGCTTTTCATCATCGACACGTTCACCAACAGCATCGGCCTGCTGGTGCAGAACTTCGTCAAGATGAGCTTTTACCTGGAACCCGTCGCCAAGGCGGAATCCATTATCTCGGCGGCGTCGGAAGGGAAGTCGGGACTGGCTTCCGCGGATACGTTCTCTGAGCAGTGGACGATTTTCTACTGGGCGTGGTGGATCGCCTTCGCGCCTTTCATGGGGCTGTTCGTCGCTCGCATATCCCGGGGCCGCACGATCCGCGAACTGATCGGCGCTGAGCTCATCGGCGGTTCGCTGGGCTGCTGGCTGTTCTTCGCGGTACTTGGCAACACGGGCCTGTTCCTGCAGCTTGAAGGATCACAGGATCTCACCGGCCTGGTCGCGCGCAACATGACCCCGGAGGCGATCATCACGACGGTGGTCGCCGTGGGAGACCGGGTGATCCCCTTCGCGGTCCCGCTTCTCCTGGTTTTCGTGACCCTCGGTATCATCTTCGCCGCCACCACGCTGGACTCGGCGTCCTATATCCTGGCGTCCGTGGCGACCCGGGAGCAGGCCGAAGTACGGGAACCCGCGCGCTGGCACCGCTGCTTCTGGGCGATCGTACTCAGCTCCGTTTCGCTGTCGCTGATGTTCGTCGGCGGGACGGAGAGCCTGAGAGCCGTGCAGTCGGCCTCCCTGATCGTTGCGCTTCCGCTCATCGCCGTGCTGGTGCTGATGACCCTGTCCTTCATCCGGTGGCTGAAACGGGACCACGGGTCGTAAAACAAGAAATGGGCAGGTCCGCATCCCGTAGCGGGCCTGCCCATACTGTTCTGCGATTCGACCGGAGTGCATTTCAGCAACCTGCCTGCCGGTACCTATCCTACCGAAACAGGTACGTCACGCCCAGCTTGATCCGACGGCCCTTGGGGTCATGGGTCAGCGCATCGAATGCCAGTTCCTGGTTCACATAAGGCGGCGCCGCGTCGGCCAGGTTGAACAGGGACAGGGTGGCGACCACACCGGTATCGGGTATCCGCCACACGAAGTTCATATCGAAGGTCAGGAACGGGTCGATCTGGGTCCAGTCTTCGCCTGCAGGCCCCGTATCAAACCAATAGTCCCCATTCTCGTACGAAGAAATGTAATGTCCTCTGGCGATGGCGCTGTAGTTGCTCCAGTGGTATCCGACGGTCGCGTTCAGCCGCAGGGGAGGTAATGGCGGCGCCAGGGGATTGGTCAGGTTGAGGAAACCTACGGCTTCGTTTTCCGCCACAATCTCCACGCCGTTGTGCATGAGCGGTTCTATGGTATAGTCCAGGGTGTAACTGCCGTCAATGTGGGCGTCGATCGCGCCATTGCCCATCACCTGGCGTCCGCCGATGTGCCAGTCAATCCCCGAAGTCTTGAGTCCGGGCCAGTTGATGTGGTTGATCCTGATCCGTTCCATGTCGCCCGGGGCGCAGCTTCCGTCGTTACGATTACCGGGACAGTATATACGGTCCTGCACCGCGGAACGGGTGGACGGATCCACATACGCCGCGGCCAGGGCGGCGTGGGGAATGATGCCGATGGGATTGTTGAAATCGAAATTCCAGTAGTCCACAGTCACTTCGAAACCCGTGTCGTTTTCGATGATGACGCCCAGGTTGTAGGTGAGCGCTTCTTCCGGGTCGAGATCTTCGACGCCGCGGTTTTCGATGGCCTTCCAGGCGCCCGTCGGCCCGACGTAATCCGTGTAGATGACGACGTCCGTGTTGAGATCGTCCACCGAAGGCGTCCGGAATGTGGTCTGCACCGTACCCCTCAGGGCCAGGTAGTCGTTGACTTGCGCCCTGAGCGAAATCTTCGGGTCCAGGCTGTTCGCAAAGCCGTAGTCCTCGAAATGCAGCGCGGCCTGACTGTCCAGCCAGTCGCTGTACTTGAGCGCCAACTCGGCGAAAACCGCGTGGGTCGTCTGGTTGGCTTCATAGGGATGGATCCCGGAGGTGAAGGTAAAGGACCCGGTCTGGATTGCGCAGCTCGTATCTCCCGGAATGCGGCAGGGATTCCTGGAGAGGTCGCCGGGCGCATTGGGCACGGCGGAGACATCGACGCGGCGCAGCTGGTACCCCGTGGCGTAGCTGGCGACGTCCTCCTTCAAAACACCGCTCAATACGCCGTCAAGCACCAGCAGGCTGGCCTCGCTGGTCGTGGCGACTTTTTCGTTGATCCAGTCGATCAACTCGGGGCTGTGCGCCAGGTCGGCGCTGTAGTTCGGATTTGGACTGTCCGTCCAGGGGGCGTCCGGTTGCGCGGAGAACTGGATGCCGTTGCTGAAGGGATTGAAGTACGAGCAGTTCCCCGTTCCCGGCGCGACCCCGCTGGGGATGGCCCCGAGGGCGAGGCCCGAAGGCGCACTCGGATCCGGAACGACCCCGACGCCGCAATTCGGTCCGCCGTAACCGCGAAATGCCAGGAATTTCCGGTATGCGTACTCCGCGGGCTGGCGTACCGTGCCCTTCGTATCGGAATACGATATACCCAGGTCGTAGCTCATGCTGGTCTCGCCGACCGGACCCGTAAGGGAGCCCGCGAGGCGGCGGGTGCGGGACTCCCGGCTCTGGACGCGTCCGGGACCGGCGTTTCCGACCAGCCGGCCGAAGAAATACCAGGGCTGGTCGCCGGTCAGGTCCAGCGTAACTCCTTCGGCGTTCGTATAGGTCGGGTTTTCCGCCACAAAGGCCACGCGGCCGGGATGATCGACCGGCACTTGCTGTACGCCGTCATAGAAGGCGATCGGGGGAAACGAAGGGGTCGTCTCCCATTCGGGCACCCGGGCGTCGTGGTAAAGCGCTTCCAGGTGGTAGTTCGTTTCGCCGAACGAGCCGTTCAGTTCTGCGAAACCCCGGGTGTGCTGGAGTTTCTCGATGATGCTGTCCCAGGGCTGGTAGCGGAAGCGGCACGTGCTGGCGCC
>JAJECR010000118.1 GCA_022821935.1 Candidatus Latescibacterota bacterium | reverse complement strand
CAACAGGTATTCAGCCCGAACGTCTCTCCGGCCATAACCATCAACCGCGGCGAGACGATCGTCGTGGAAACACAGGACTGCTATCAGGGACTTCTCGCGGAAGTACCCGATACCCATCGTGACGCCGACGGGTCCGACGGGTCCGATCGGGCAAATCAGCCCGCCGGTATACCGGTAACCGGTCCCATCTACGTGGAAGAAGCCCACATCGGCGATGTACTGTCGATACACGTGAAACAAATCAAGACGGCCGGAACCGGTGTGTTCGCCGTACGACCGGAGACGGGCGTCCCGGGGCAGGATATCCAGAAACCGGAGGTGCGCGTCCTTGAAGTCGCCGAAAACCACGTCCAGCTGGACGACAGGCTCAAACTGCCGCTTCACCCGGTGATCGGGAGCCTGGGCGTGGCCGCGAAGCACGGGGAAATCGACACCACCTACCCGGGCAGGCACGGCGGTAACATGGATACCATGGAAATCACGACCGGGTCCCGGGTCTACCTCCCCGTCCAGGTCAATGGCGCCCTGCTGTCACTGGGCGACGTCAAGGCCTGCGTGGGCGATGGGCAGATCGCCGGTTCGGGCGTGGAAGTCGAGGCGGAGGTCACCCTCCGGGTGGACACGCTGCCGGGCGGACGGTTCTCCTGGCCCCGGGTCGAATCGAAGGGCGAATGGATCACCATCACGTCCGCGTCCACGGTCGATCAGGCGGCGCGCCTGGCGATCACCGAGATGGTGAAATGGATTACACAGGACAAGGGACTCGACTTCGATACGGCTTACGCGCTGGTGAGCCTGGGAGGCAGTCTCCGCATCAGCCAGTGGGGGAATCCGCTGACAACCGCGCGCATGGTCTTTCCCAAGCGGCTGATCAACAAGATTCGGTCAGTGCCAACCGCTTCCGGCCGGCTCAACTATCGTGCCTTGCCTCCCGCGGCCAATGGCGGCGCGGGCGGGGAGACGGTGGCGGCCGAAGCGGAACAAACCGCTTCCCGCTCATCCCGAAGATCCGGCTCAGGCCGTTCGCAACGCGCTTCGGGAAGGTCTCGGCAGTCCGGAAGCCGGCGCGGTACGCGGCAGAAGTCGAACGGCGCCTCTTCATCCGCGAACGACGAGAACATCCAGACCGAAGCAATAGAACAACAGGATCCGGCCAGCCGGCAGGAAGCGGCCGCTGAGCACAACCAGAAGGAAGCAACAGAACAACAGGATCCGGCCAGCAAGCAGGAAGCGGCCGCCGAGCACAACCAGAAGGAAGCAGCAGATCAACAGGATGCGGCCAGCAGACAGGAAGCGGCTACGGTGGACGCCAACGAAAAGTCCAGCCAGGCAGCCGTGAAGGGCAACGGTCACGGGGACAAGCCACGCCGAACCGGAAGGACCGGCAGGACCCGCAGAACCGGCAGGAGAAACGACCCTGCCGCGAAAAAGGACGCAGCGCCCGGGCAGGCGGAAACATCTGCCGTAGCGGCAGAAGCCGCTTCCGAGTCCGGTGGCGAGCCTGAAGCCACAGCCAGGCGGGCGTCGTCAGGCGCTGACCGGGAGGGAACACAGAAACCTGCTGTTGCAAACAGGAGGAGAAAGCCCAAAGCCGAAGCCGAACCTGAAGTCAACGAAAAGCCTAAGGCCGTAGCCGCGTCTGAAGCCGGCGAAGCGCCCGAGGCCGTGACAGAACAGTCGGAACGTCCGGCAGCAGGAAAAGGTCAGGGGAACAAAGAGTTAAAGACCGGAAGCGGGGCCGGCCAGGCAGACAACGGCCAGGTGGACACCGGACAGAATGACGCCGGACAGGGAGACACCGGCCGCAAACCTACTTACGGCAGAAGGCAGCGTACGGTCCGCAGGGCATAAGGATTATGGCCGTCGTGAAGCGCGCGGCAGGGCGCGCGCTTCAGCTTTCCTTCGACTCCACGTCGATCTGGAATTCGGCCTCGAACGCGGTGGTGAAATCAAAGACCTCGTCGAAGTCCTCGATGGCGTCCTCTTCGGTTTTCCGCAGCAGTCCCTCGTTGACCAGGTTGAAGACGATATCGCCGAATTGGCGGGTTTTGGTGATATTCCACTCCTCGAAAACCAGTTTTGCCGCGATACCGAACCGTTCGATGGCGAAATCCCGGATGCCCAGGGAAAGTTCCTTCCCCGTAATGTGTCTGCGGACGGTCAGTTTCTCCACCGTGTACGAAACCGCCTCCATGACGAAGAGGTAGGCCCGCCGGGGATAGCGGCCGTCGCTATCCAGGATACGGTCCAGTATTTCCTGCGGATCCTGTTCTTCCGACACGGGTAATTCCCTTTCTCTCCACCTGGACAGGCGCCAACCCGGTCACCAGGTCTGGACGGGATGGCCGGCCTGCGGAAACCATATCCAGTCCGCCACGTAGGACAGGAATACGCCGAGCACGAAAGCTACCAACATGCCAAGGACCGCGGGTATGGCCTTACGGTACAGCTGGATGCCGCCGATCTTCAGCAACAGGGCCTTGACGAACCAGACTACGAAGATGGAAAACACGGAACTGACCATGCCCGGCGTCATGACCACGGCGAACCCGATAGGATGAAGCGACCACCAGGTGAACCGGTGGTGGGCCTGGATCAGCAGCGCCGTCACCAGGCCGCCGATTGCCATGAACCAGAATTCCGTTCCGGTGATCGCCTGCTCGTTGTTGATCCACTTCACGAGATTGTCGTAAGGTAGCTTACTCCCCGTGTTGAAGGCAGGTTCCAGGAAATTCGACGCGCCGCTGTGGGTATATCCCAGGTACACCGTGTAAGCAACTGCCACGATGATGCTCAGGGCGAGCACCGCGGTGATCGTCCGGAACGACCCCTTGCCGGTCCCCCCCATTTCATCGTCCACCTTGGCGATATGTCCCATGGAACACATGCCGAGGGTCCGCCAGTTGCGGGCGTAGGCATTGCCCAGGGCCAGATTGGTCAGGTCCCGCGTGCCAATACTGCCGGATCCGATGACGGCCACCGTAAAATCGTGCGTCTCGAAGGGCAGATCCAGGAAAACGATGCCCGTTTCCGCCACGATACGCGTCACGCCCACGAACATGATCAACAGCGATCCCATCATGAACGCGATGATGCCCAGGGACATCCCCGATGCGTAAAGCCAGCACACGATGTACGTCACGCCGCCCAGCACGCCCAGCGCGGCCATGCGGTAGGAGAAAAACTCCCTTGAATCGTCCACGTGAGGGGCCTTTCCAATCGCTTTCAGGAACACGTCCTTCAAGTGACGCCGCGCGGCCCAGAGGGCGAACAGGGAGAAGACGAGAAACCCACCGGAATGCTGAGACTTCACGACTGCGAAGGCCCTGGGCACGCCGAGGCGGATCATGATGCCCTGCTGGATGATCATGATGACGAAGAATACCCAAATGCTGAAGAGTACATTGAGGTTGGTGAAGTAGCCTACTCCCGCCACCAGGTAGTTGAATCGGATGGGTATGGCGGGAAACGACCGCGCAAGGACCAGCGGAAAGTTGTGCAGCGGGCCGATGGGGATCGAACTGACCCAGTTGAAGAACCCTACGATGTTCCAGAGAAAAATGAACAGCGTGATGCCGAAGCCGTACCAGAACAGCTTCGACTGCATCACGGCGGGCAAAGCCCGGCGCCCGGTTCCTTCCTCAATCATGATGAGCGGTATCTGCGCCAGCGGGAAAGTCAGTCTCTCGTGCTCCACCCACTGTTTTCGTAACATGACCATGGCCGACGCCCCGACCACAAAGATCGCGAGGAAGAAGGTGATCCACCAGAAGAGCGGTATCATCCAGGCGTTCCGGAGGAGGGCCAGGAACGAGGGTCTGCTCTCGGGAACACCCTCAAAAAACCAGGATATGGCACGGTCCTCGTTAGCCACGATGAGCCACGAAGGCAGGTACTGGAAGAAAAGTTCGGCCCATTGGTTCTCCGTCGTGGCGTAGTAGTGGGGCGAGGTAATGGCCGAGATCCAGTAGGAACTGAAGGGCCAGGCGGGTATCGTGGACGCCGTGAAGACCAGGAAGAAAACCACGATGAGTTCGTTCCGGTTCAGCACCTGGGCCGGCCAGAATGTCCTCAACAGGGGATTGAAGACGAGAAGGACCAGCAGAAAGGGAAAGAGCGCTGCGACGGGCAGGTGGGTCAGGCTGATGTAGGACGAACCGGTGACGTATGCGGCGTGGAGTGTCCATATGTTCAGCAGGACGGACATGACCACGCCGATGAACAACGACTTTTTGGTTATCCCCGACGTGAGGGTCGCCGCGGAATCTCCGCCTTGGTCTTTACCCGTATGCGGGGGCGTCGTGCTGGTAGTGGACATGGTAAATCCGGATAGTTATGGCCTTACGGCGCTGTCGCGGAGGATCCCGTATTTCGGCCATTCCAGGGCCGATTATGCTAATCCCAGGTGTTCAGACCTTCCCGGCCGAATGCCGGAAGGAGGACGAAGTGGTCGTCCGTTTCGCGCATCCTGTTCAGGAGGAGATCGTGGTGCCGCACGATTTCCTCCCTGTAAGCCGGATCCTCCAGCAGGTTGTGCTGCTCCCAGGGATCATTCTCCAGGTCGAAGAACTGCCAGGGGCCACCGCCGTGGTTGTCCCCGCGGACAGTGTACTTGTACCGGGCGGACCGGAACCCGCGCCAGACCCAGTCGTGGAAGGCCACTCCCTGGCGCTGTTCGGCAATGAACTCGAGCATAACACCCTCTCTTTCCAGCCGGCCGACGTTTCCGTGGATCAGCGGGGCCAGGTTCTCGCCGGGCAGGGCGTCACGCGGCTTCAGTCCGGCCAGACCCAGGATAGTGGGAAACAGGTCCTCGGTGGAGACGGGATCCTCGATCACGGCGCCGGCCCGGTCCGGGTGACGGGGGTCCGCCACGATGAGCGGGATCCCCGTGGATTCCTCATAGGGCCACTGCTTCCCCCGGAGGCCGTGGGCACCGCCGAGTTCTCCGTGATCGGACAGGAACAGGACAACGGTCTCCCCATGTAGACCGCTACGCAGCAGAAAGGCCCCCAGCCGGCCAATGTTCCAGTCCAGGTTCTCGACCATGGCGTAGTACCGCTTCCGGTTGAGCATCACCCGCTCCATCGCCTCGGCATCGGCGGCATCGACGTTAGGCGGCAGGACGATGTCCATCGCCTCCCAGGTGCGCTGCAGGGACTCCGGCGCCTCGAAGGGATCGTGAGGCGGTTCCACGGAGATCACCGCGCAGAATGGACGGGACGGGTCCCGGTGCTCGAGGTAGTCCATGGCAAGGTCGAAGAGTCCGTCTGTCTGGTACCCGTCGACGGGCCTGGGCGTCGGGTCGTCGTCTTCGAAATAGAAGGTGTCGAAAGGGCCGTTTCTAAGCTCGAAACCCAGCCATTTCTGCCAGCGGCCCCGGTAGGCTTTCTTCACGGGTGTCCGTCCGCACTGGACGGCAGACCCCATGCGCCCGTGACCGCCATCGAGATGCCATTTCCCCGTGTAGATCGTCTCGTAGCCCGCCTCGTTGAATTCGTCGGCCAGGGTCCGTTCCGCCGGAGACATCCTGTACTCGATCGCGGGGACCTTCCGGTCGTGGGCGTACAGGCCGGTCATGAAAGTGAAGCGGAAAGGGACGCAGATAGGACAGGTCGAACTGGCATTTTCGAAGCGCACGCCCCGGACGGCCAGGGCGTCGACGTGGGGGGTTACGATGTTCGGATCGCCGTAGGTGGACAGGGCCTGCCGCCGCAGTTGATCACTCAGCACGATCAGCACATTGGGCGGTGAAGCGGCCTTCATTCAGGTTACCTCGTCCTGGCTTCCGCGGGCGTTTCGGGATGAAAAAGCCGGCCGGTAGCAGTGTGGCTACCGGGGCTTATTGGGTTGTGTGCCGATGGCTGGCGTACTATATTTCCGGTCAAGAGAGTAACGAATCGAGCAGGACAAATCAACAGGATTTACCAGTGATGAATAGTGCAATCTCATGAGCAAACCCGACGATCTGGATATCTATCTCTTCGACCTGCAGGGCTTTCTTCATTTGAAGCAGGCCCTCTCCGGCTCCGAGGTGGCGGAGCTGAACGCCTGCCTGGACGAAATCCCGCCCCTGTCACCAGGCGAATGGCACGGATACGTGCACGCCCATACCTATGGCACGGTCGATGGGCTCAACCTGCAGCAGATCTACGAGGCGGGCGCGCCTTTCGAGGCCCTGATCGATCATCCGTCCTGGATCGATCGGCTCAAATACTTCGTGGGGGGAGAGGGCACCTTCGACTACGCCCACGGCCCGTTGTTCATCGACGAGAACTTCGCCAATTTCCGGGAGCCTGGAGAAGCGATTGGCCTGCATTCCGGGGGATTTCCGCCCATCATGCGCAATGGATTCCGCTACCACGGCGGCCGGTTCATGTGCGGGCAGATCAACGTGCTGATGGCTCTGACCGATATCGGTCCGGGGGACGGCGGCACCATGGTCATCCCCGGCAGTCACAAGTCCAACTTCACCCATCCAGATTTCGCCCGGCACGCCATGAAACCCAAAGGCGCCTCGGTGGAAGGGATCACCGGTTCCGTGGAACTGTTCATGGAGGCCGGGGACGCCCTGCTGTTCGTGGACGGTATATCGCACGGTTCGGCCATGCGGCGCAATGCGGGCACGCGTCGCATCGTGGTCTACCGGTACGGTCCGTCCTGGGGGAACTTCCGCCACGGGTACCAGGCCTCGCCCGAACTGCTGGAACGACTGACGCCCGAACGCAGGCAGATCGTGTGGCCGCAACACGCCTCGCCCGAGGGAGCGCCTTACCGCCAGCCCGGTCAGGGCGGAAAGTGAAACCGCTGGCGCAACCGCCTTCGCAATGCCTGTACGGCGTCCGGCCGCTCGGCCGCCACGTTCTTCCGCTCGTCGGGATCTTCCTCCAGGTCGTATAGTTCCGTCTCGCCCGTCTCGTGGGCAATCAGCTTATGCTCCGCCGTACGTATCAGCCTGAACTGGCGAAGCGCACTGGCCGCATCCTCGCGGTGGGTCAAACGTTCGCCGGTCAGCAAGGCGCCGAAATCTCTCGCATCGATCCCCTCCTGGGCAGGCAGACCCGCCAGGGCGCATAACGTGGGGTTTATGTCGATCAACTCCACGAGGGCGCCGGAAGTCCGCCCGCCCGGTATGCCGGGTCCGGCGGCAACGAGGGGTACCCGCAGGGCCGCTTCGTAGGGTACGGACTTGGTATACAGGCCGTGGTCGCCTAGCATTTCGCCGTGGTCGCTGGCGAAAACGAGGATGGTGTCGTCGGACATGCCCCGCCGTTCCACGGCATCGATGATCTGTCCCACCTGGTCGTCGATCACATCGATAGCCGCGCAGTACTGTCTGCGCGTGACGGCCACCTCGTCATCGGAGAGGTTGCGCCGGCGGGCGTTGACCCAGCCCGGCTTCCCGTCATGCCCGCTGCGCACGGCAGGCGGCACGGCCGCGTCCCGGTACCGTTCGGCGTATTCCTCTGGCGGATCGAAGGGATTGTGGGGCCCCACGAAACTCACGAAGAGGTGCCACGGGTAATCGTCGAGCACGGTGTCGATCCATTCCACGGCGCGGCGGCCGATGTAAGCGTCTTCGAAAGCCTCGGTGGGCAGGACCGAGTCGTGGGCGGCTCCCTGGTTCCAACCCTTCGCTTCACGGTCTTTGTAATCCGCCCGGAAGCGTTCGAAGAGTCCCTGCTCCTGCAACCAGAAACCGTAGGGTCCCCGCGGTTCGTCGGCCATGCCCGCGTGCATCTTGCCCTCGCATTCCACGGGATGGGTGAATCCCCATCCGTATACCCGTGGCCGGTCGCCGTGGCGTCCGTTGTAGGGATCGGGCTTGGCCAGATCCAGCTTGCCCACGCACCCGACCCGGTACCCCGCGTCCCGCAGGCGGACATAGTAGGGCGTGACGTGCCGGGGCAGATAGCAGTTGTTGTCCAGGCATCCCAGCCGGGCGGGCTGGTAGCCGCTGGCCAGGCCGATGCGGGCGGGGGCGCAGACCGGGGCGTTGGTAATGCACTGCGTAAACCGGATCCCGCGCTCCGCCAGCCGGTCCAGGTTCGGCGTGCGTACGAAGGACGCTCCCGCGCCAGACAGGTAGTCGTGGCGGTGCTGGTCGTCCATGATGAACAGGAGGTTGGGGCGTGTGTGTTTTGCCATGATGCTGTCCTGGTTGGGTTCGGGTTGGTCCCGATCGCTATGTTAGCACACTTGATTACGAACGCGCTGATTTATGTACGCACTTGTATGTAAACGCGCCGAAAGTGATCCCGGACGCGGCTTAGTTGATGAAGGATTCGAACTGGTGCGGCGTGGCCGGGAACCACAGGCTGTCCACCAGGAACGAAAGGGCCATGCCCACGACATACCCCACCAGGACGCCGAGAAAGAGCGGCTGCGCCTTTCGGTAGAGCGCCCCGCCGCCCAGGCGAAGCAGGATCACCTGGATGAGCCAGGCCAGCAGGAAGGGCAGGAACATGAACCGCACCGTGTCCGCGGCCACGGCGACCAGGCCGATGGGATGAAGCGGCCACCAGAGGAACAGGTAGCGCCCGAGGATCATGAGCATGTACAGGGCGACGCCATTCCCGAAAAAGACCAGTTCCAGTTCCGAAACGCTGCTCGCGCTGCTGTTCCACGTCATGATCGTGTTGTAGAAGAAGGGCACCAGATCGCCGGGCTTGGAAAGGAGATTGTCGGCGCCCTCGGCGTAACCCGCGCTGATATAGTAGTAGAGGGAGGCGACGACGCTGGCGGCGAAGGCCAGGCAGATCCACGGAAACAGGTGCCGGGTGGCCGGCGCCATCCAGCGCTTCAGGTAGGCGGCGTGGGACAGCCCGATCATCGTGAAAGTTCGCCAGTTCCGGGCGAAAGCGTTCGTCATGCCCAGGGCGGTGATGGTGGACGGGTTCATGTTGTCGGGACCGATGAT
>JAJECR010000180.1 GCA_022821935.1 Candidatus Latescibacterota bacterium | reverse complement strand
ATGCGCATGGAAAGATCGCTCGTGGCATCCTCCACTTCGACCTCGCCGGTGCCGAGTCCCACGATCGACCACGCTTCCGAGAGACCGGTGCTGCATAGCCAGCGTACATACGGCAGCACGCTGGTGAGACGCGATTCCAGGCTGCCGCTCGCGACGGTCACGTCGTAGTCGGACTGGCCTATCGCGTGCGCAAGGGCGATACCGGCCATCCAGTTGCGCTGCACGGCCACGTCGAATCCGAGATACGCCGCCTTGAGGTCTCCGTCGTAACTGGTGCCCGTATCGGGTTCTCCCTGGAAGTTCTGCAGGTCACCCGCGCCCCAGACGGTCCACCTTGGTCCGCCGGTGGCCGTATGGTCCTCGAGTGCGTAGGAGAAAGAACTCGTCCGCAGCAGGTAATCACCGCCTGCGCTGCGCCGATAGCCGGCCTCGTTCAACAGGGCCAGGTGTTTATCCGGAGCCTGGCGTCCGTGGCCCGTGAGGCTGGCCAACGCCGGCAGGCTGGACGCAAGCCCGTCTATCCTGCGGCCTCCCACGGTGATTCCCCGTCCACCGGTTCCCGCGGTGAAGCGGCCACCGATCGTAGTCGAGACGCTGGACAGCATATTACGGCCCATGGCGCCCAGGATGTTTTCGTAGGCCATCCGCTCTGCCGCGATGGCCGTAACCTGCACGCCCACTTCGACGGTTGCCGTTCCCGCCGCGTTCCTTGCCGTGACGGTTACCGTGGCGGAACCCTTGCGCACGCCCGTTACAGTCAGCGTGGCGGCCGTAACGGCGGCTTCCGCGACGCCATTGTCAGACGAGGCAGCCGAGTGGCTCAGGTCGGTGCCGGTGAAGACGGACTCCAGGTTCACGGTCCTGGAATCACCCGCTTCCAGAACTACCGCACGCGGAGCGCGCACTGCCGCCGGGGCGTCGTAGGAGTCGGTTACCGTCACCGTGGCGGTATCGAGTTCCTGGCTATCGTAACTCGCCGTAACGATGATCGATTCGCCCCCGGATTCATATACCTCGTCGTTGACAACCGTGAAGGTGAGCCGGGTCGAACCCTCCGTGGCTTCGCCGGGAATCGTCACGCTCAAGGTGCCGCTCACGCTGTAGTCATCGCTAGTGGCCGTACCGGAAAGCGCAAGCGGCAGAACGGTCGTGATCGGTATGGCCATACTCGTCCGGGTGGCCGTAACGGCCACGGTCTGCGCTCCGCCGTCCTCAGACACGGTCGCCGGGTTTACAGACAGGGAGATCTCGGGGACGTAGCCGGTCAGGTCGAAATAGAACCCGGAACCGATGACGAGCTCCACCCCGTCGACGACAACGGATTCCGCGTAACTGACCTTTGGAGAACCCAATTCCTCATCCCCGGCGACGGCGGGGTTGTCGAAATAGTACTCGACGTAACCTCCTCCGGCCTGCGCGGCTTGAATAAGTTCACGCGTGTAATAGACCCCGTTCAGGTCCTGCGCGTCGATGATGTTCATGTTTTCGATCGACGGATTGGCACCGTGAAAGAATAACAACCCGTCTGTCTGCAGGAAGAATATGTAGATCTCACCCAGCCGCCAGCTACCGTCTTCGACCCGGAAGGCTTCGACGACTTCACCGTGATGATCGAATCCGACTTCGTCGATTGCGCCTTTGTAGGCCGCCCTGGCCGCCTGGACGAAAGTCTTCAGGGTAGCCCGGTCCATCACGTCCGCAGCGGTTACGTCTCCAACAGGCAGCGGAGGAACGAGCACGTCCAGCACAGAAATCGTCGCGGTTCCGACTTCCTGGCCTTCGTAGCCGGCCTTGACCACGATGGTCTCGCCTACTTCATCGGCTTCGTCATCGATCACGTTGAAGGTAAGCGTCGTGGAAGCCGACGTGGCGTCCCCCGGAATGATGATCTCGAGGGTTCCTTCAGAGGTGTAGTCATCGCTTGTCGCCGTACCTTCCAGGGTCAGGTCGATAATGGTCGCCACCGGTACCGGTGCCTCGGTTAGCGTGGCCGTCACGATCACCTCCTGGCCTACGTCGCCTTCGACCAGAGATTCGCGATCCACCTCCAGCGTGATCTCCGGTACGTCGTCCACGGGTCTCCGGTAGAACCCGGCGCCTATGACGAAAGTCTGCCCGGGAAAGAAATCCGGATATTCTATCGTCTCGGCGTAACTCACCTTGGGCGAGCCGAGTTCTTCATCGCCCTCGACCGACGGATCGTCATAGTAGTACTCCACGAATCCACCGCCCGCAACCGCGACGTTAATGAGTTCTTCGACAAAGCGCTTGCCGTTCAGGTCTTCGAGGTCGATCCGGATGGCGCCTTCCTGCGTCACGTCCGCCCCGTGAAAGAACACGAATCCTTCCGTGGTCAGGATGAACAGGTAGATGGCGCCTTCCCTGAACGGACCGCCTTCTTCCCGCCAGGCGCTCGTCAGTACACCTGCCTCCACGCCTAAAGTCTCGAAGGCGTCAAAGGACCACTTGATCGATCCCTGCACGAAGGCCTTCAGCGTTTCCTTGTCCACCACGTCCTGGGCCTGCACCGCGGGCGGGTCCGGCAGCGTGGTCACCGTTTCCGGGTCGGGGATATCCATGTTGAAGCCGCCCACCAGGACGAATTCACCCACACCGAATCCGGATGCGTACCGGGTGGCGTAGGCCAGGCGGTTGGGATCGTCATCGGGATCATCGGGATCATCCCAGGTGAATTCGACGAAACCCCCTCCGGAACCGGCCGCCGCGAGGATCTTCTGAACGACCTTTTCGCCGCTGTCGTCTTCCAGTTCGCTGATGTCGATACCGTCGCGGGTGCGGTCATCGCCGTGGAAGAACATCTCGCCGGAAACGGTAAGGACCGAAAGATACAGGTCCCCATGTTTCCAGTCGCCTGGGGTTCGGAAGGCGATCGCCAGGGCCGGGAAGTCGTTGGAGTCGGTCACCCGTTCCAGGGAGTCCGCCACCATCTCCACAAAACCCTTCAACGTCGCCCGGTCCACCACCTCGCCGGCAAGAACGGGCCTGAGGTCGTTTATCGCGATCTCCGCCGTCGCGAGTTCCTCCATGTCGTAACCGGCGGACACGACGATCGTCTCGCCGTCCGGTTCCTCCACGCCGTCATCCTCGACGGTAAAGGTCAATTCCGTCGTACCTTCTGAACCTTCCGGGGGTATGAGGATGTGCATATCGCCGGTCACCGCATAGTCATCGCCGGTTGCGGTACCGGACAGGGACAGCGACAGCCTGGTCGTTACCGGCAATGGATCTCCGGTCTGGGTGGCGGTCACCGTCACGGTCTGGGGCCCGCCGCCTTCGGTGAGTGCGGAGGGATCCACCGCCAGCATGGTCTCCCGATCGTAGTCGGCAGGGTCGAAGTATATCCCGGCGCCAAAGATCACCCGCCGTCCGCTTCGGGCTTCGAAAGACTGGACATAGCTCAGCTTCGGCGTACCGGTTACCTCGTCTCCCGGAACCGATGGATCGTCATACTGGTATTCGACAAAGCCTCCCCCGGCTTTGGCCACCCTGATGAATTCCTGGACGAACCTGACGCCGTTGATGTCCTCCAGGTGGGACTGGTTCCGCGCTTCCTGCGTACGGTCGGCGCCATGGAAGATCACGTAACCCTGGTCATTGAGGATAAACAGGTAAATCGACCCGTGCCGCCAGTGGCCGTCCTCGATCCGGAAGACGTTCAATATTTCGTTGTATCGATCGGTCCCGTGCTCTTGCAAAGCACCAATGTAGCCTCTCATGGCTCCGATGACGAACTGCTGAAGCGTTTCGCGGTCCATGACCTCCGCCGCCGTCACATCGGGCTCGGGTATGAGCGAGGGATCGTATTCGGGCGGTTCGATTTGGGACACGTCCATGTAGAAGCCGCCGACCAGGATGACCTGGTTGCCGTAGTTATTGCCGAAGAAACTGGTGGCGTAGGCTACCTTGGCGGGATCGTCTTCGTCGTCGTTCGGGTCGTCCCAGGTGTAATCGACGTGGCCGCCGCCCAGTCTGCCCGTCTCGATCAGATCCCGCACCACGGTCTTGCCTGTGTCGTCTTCGAGTTCGAACAGGCTCTTGCCGCTGGCGGTAACGTCGCCCGCGTGGAACAGGACGGTTCCGTCCAGGAGCATGAGCATGAGAAAGATGTTTCCGTGTTTCCAGTCTCCCTCGTCCCGGGTGCTGTTGAGGAACGGCGCAAGCGCCTCCCCGGCCTCGTATATCCCTTCGATATGTGTTTTCGCGCCTTCCACGAAGTTCTTGAGCGTTTCTCGGTCCACGACTTCGCTGGCCTTGGGCGGCCCGGACGGCCCATCCTGGGCAAGTACCGGCTTCGCTCCGTAAAGCGATCCGATGAGTCCTGTCATTACCCCTAAAACCAGCATAGATATCATCGATCTACCAGAGATAGAGGAAATCATCATTTGGGTCTCCCATGGATGTCTGCGTGTATCAAGCGGCTTTCGTCCGATCATATTACAGGTATTCTGTTTACAGGTATTGTGTTTTATCCCAACTAATCGGATAACGCCTCGTTTCCGAAACGCTCGATAGCTTCCAGGGTCTCCCGCACGTCGTCCCAGGTAGTCGTATGGTTTACGATGCAGAGCCTGAGCGAGAACCTGCCCCGCAACAGGGTCGACGACATCAGGGCGCGATCTTCCCAGAAGACGCGGGCGAGCACTTTCCGGTTGATCTTTTCGAGCGATTCCTCATCGAGGTTCGCATGGTCGGGGTTGACGCGGAAGCATACGATACCGAGTGAAGCAGGTATCAGCATTTCCAGCGTTTCGTTGTTCCGGATGTACGCTTCGGCCTGCGCAGCCAGCTCCATGCTTCTGGATATGGCGTTTCGGAATGGCGCCAATCCGAAGGTCTTTACGGATACCCAGATCTTCAGGGCCCGCACCGACCTGCTCAGTTGCAGTCCCCGGTCCGCGAAGTTGGGATGATTCGCGCCCCACACTGTGTCCTGAAGAATATCGTGGCGGACCGCAAATGCCCGCTCCAGGGTGCTTAAGTCCCTGGCCAGCAGGCAGCCCGCCTCGTAGGGCTGGAAAAGCAGTTTGTGGGCGTCGAGACCGATAGTGTCCGCACGTTCGATACCACTCAGGAGCTCCTTCCCTCGCTCGGTTATCACCGTAAAGCCACCATAGGCGGCGTCGACGTGGAGCCAGATGCCTTCCGCCTCGCAGAAATCCGCCAAATGCTCCAGTGGATCGATGGCGCCCGTACTGCTCGCGCCGGCGTTGGCGCAAACCGCGACAGGACACAATCCCGCGTCGCGGTCCTGTGCAACGGTACGGACGAGCGCTTCCATGTCCAGCCGGAACTGCGAGTCCGTTTCGATCAGGCGGACCCGATCGGGTTTGATGCCCATGATCCTGGCCGCGCGGATCAGTGCGCTATGGCTCTGATCGCTCATATAGACCGTGCCGCGTTCAGGCGCGCCCGCGGACTCCCGCGCGGCGACCAGGGCTTCCAGGCTGGCCGCGGAGCCACCGGAAGTCATAAGGCCCCCGGCGCTTTCCGGATATCCCAGCCAGCGCCGGATCCAGTCTATGACTACGAGTTCCATCTGGCTTGCCCCGCTGGCAGTGAGCCAGGTACACTGGTTGACCTGGTACGCGGAGACCAGGAAGTCGGCCAGCACCCCGGGCCAG
Source organism: Candidatus Latescibacterota bacterium (assembly GCA_022821935.1). Lineage (GTDB taxonomy): Bacteria > JAAXHH01 > JAAXHH01 > JAAXHH01 > JAAXHH01 > JAAXHH01. The sequence goes on along the minus strand of JAJECR010000180.1, from coordinate 3,125 downwards.
GTTGACGTCGAGGGAATGAACGCAAAGGACCTGGGATGGTCGTTACGCACCCCCAGGGAGAGGATTTCCTTTGCCGCTCTTTCCAGAACCTCCGGCGCGGGACTGCCGTGTTCGGGCGGATCCTCCATCAACTGGTCTTCAAGTTCTTTTTTAAACTCGCCGTCCCAGGCATGTTCTTCCGGAAGTTTCCTGAAACGCTCGACGATCAGCTCCGCCGTACGGTTCGCGAGGTCGAGCATGGCATCGGGCGACATCTGGAGTTCGCCGGTGAACCCGTCAACGCTTTCTGGCCTCTGCCCGGCAACCTGATCACGGGGGTTGTCCTGGGACACCTTGTTATTGTTCTTGTTCGTCACCTTGATGGAACTCCCGGAATGGCGTTCAGTAACTGGGTTTACTATAGGAATTGTTAGTTTTGCGGATCCGGTATCTGAGTGTATCGAAGTTCAATTGACGAAGGATTACGCCCAGGACTCCAGGTATCCCTCCTGGTCCGAAGTCATCCTGTCGCAGGATATGCCCATGCTTTCCAGTTTGAGTCGTGCGATATCCGTGTCAATCTGGCCGGGCAGCGTGTGCAGACCCGGCTCCAGGTCGCCGTGGTGTCTCACCAGGTGTTCGGCCGCGAGCGCCTGGTTGGCGAACGACAGGTCCATCACCGCCGCGGGATGTCCTTCGCCGGCGACCAGATTCACCAGGCGTCCTTCACCAAGAAGGTAAAGCCTTCGTCGGTCGGACAGCGTGAACTCCTCCACGTTGGTTCGTACCCTGCGACGTTTCGACGCGAGGACTACCAGTGCTTCAAGATCGATCTCCACGTCGAAGTGCCCGGCGTTGGCGAGTATGGTGCCGTCTTTCATCGCTTCCAGATGTTCCCGCCGGATCACCCCACGGTTCCCCGTCACGGTGATGAACAGGTCGCCGAGTCCGGCCGCTTCCGCCATCGGCAGGACGCGAAATCCTTCCATGGCCGCTTCCAGCGCCGGTACGGGATCCACTTCCGTTACGATGACGGCGGCGCCCAGCCCTTTCGCACGGGAGGCCACACCGCGTCCACACCAGCCATAGCCGCAAACCACGAGGGTCTTGCCGGCGATCAAGGTATTGGTGGCCCGGATGATACCGTCCAGGGCGCTCTGACCCGTGCCGAACCGGTTGTCGAACAGGTGCTTGGTTCTCGACTCGTTCACCGCGATAACCGGAAAGGCCAGTTCATTTTCCCGGACCATGCCGCGGAGACGGTTGATGCCCGTAGTCGTCTCCTCTGTCCCGCCTGTGATTCGATCCAGAAGCCCGCGATGGTCACGGTGCGCCGTGGTAACCAGGTCCGCTCCGTCGTCCAGGAGGATATCCGGCTGCGCATCCAGCACTTTGTGCAGATGCCGGCTGAAGGTGTCGGCGTCCTCCCCTCTCCTGGCAAATACCGGAATCCCGTGGTGCGTGACCAGGCTGGCGGCCACGTCGTCCTGCGTGCTGAGGGGATTGGAAGCGCAGACGATGGGCTCCGCCCCGCCGGCCTTGATCGCCATGACCAGGTTGGCCGTTTTGGTCGAGATGTGCAGGCACACACCGATACGCAGGTTTCCGAAGGGTTGTTCTCGCTCGAATCGCTCCCTGACAGCGGACAGTACCGGCATCTGGCGTGCGTCCCATTCCATGCGCTCCGCGCCGGTTTCGGAGAGACCCGGGTCCCGGATGTCAGATTCCATGGCTCGACTGTGAGGATCCTGTTAAAAGTCGCTCAGGCGGATTCCGTCCGAACAAGAGAATTCGTCCTGTCCGCGAAATACACCCCAGGCTGGGCGGTTACCTGCCATTATGGCCTATGACATGGTACACGTCAAGACCATTAGAAGGTTTAAACTGTTGTACAGTTCAAGTTGTGTAATACAACGGAATTCATGCGTGTGCAAAACGTATATGCCCTTGACATCAAGGGACTTCAACGCCTATCATGGTGAGATTTCAATACTTGGTAAGTGACCGATATTTCGGGTTTTACACCGACCGCTCTTCGACTCCTTCCACAGTCCGGACACCCCATGCTCGACCTCTCCAGACAACGCCTCAACCGCACCATCCTCAATCTTGCCTGGCCCGCCATACTCGAAAACCTGATGCACACGTCGGTCTACATCGTCGACAGCATCTTCATCGGGTCCCTGGGTACGCTGGCCTTCGCCGCCGTCGGCCAAAGCTCCATGATCCTCTTTACCGTGGTGTTCGTGTTTTACGGTATCGGAGTGGCGACCGGCGCCGTCGTGGCGAGGAACCTGGGTCGAAACGACAACAAGACCGCCTGCGAGGCCGCCGGCCAGGGGATCATACTCGGCACGTCCATCGGCCTGATGGTGGCCGCGCTGGGCCTGATGTTCGGCGAAGATCTCATGGTATTCCTGGGTACGGAGCCGGAGGTCGTCGCACGGGCCCAGGAGTATATGCCCATCGTATTCGCATTCAGCGTGCTGCGGCTGTTCATCTACACCGCCAGCGGCATCCTGCGCGCGGCAGGCGACACCAAGACACCCATGTGGATCACGGCTGTCATGAACGTGTACAATATATTCGCCGACTGGGTGCTGATTTTCGGGATCGGACCCTTCCCGGAACTGGGCATAACGGGGGCGGCCCTCGCTACCGGCACCGCCTATGTCCTGGGCGCTTCCCTGCTGGTGTTCAGACTTTTTCGCCGTCGCGCGAGATTCAGGCTGTGCGGCGGCGACCTGGGGAAAATCAGATCGGATCACCTCCGGACCATCGTTCGGATCGCCGTGCCGAATCTCGGCGAACAGATGGTCATGCAAAGCGCCTATTTCTCGTTCATGTGGATCGTGACCAGCCTGGGCACGACCGCCCTCACCGCCCATTTCATGACCATCCGGGTGGAAATGGTTTCTTTCATGCCCGTATTCGGACTTTCCATGGCGGTGGCCACCGTCGTCGGACAGAGCCTCGGCGCGGAACGTCCCGAAATCGCGGAGCTGGCCGTCAAGAAAGCCGCTCGAATCGGCCTGCTCGCCATGACCGCGCTGGGCCTCATCTTCGTCGCGGTTCCGGGCCTGCTCGTCGGTATTTACAGCCCGTCGCCCGACGTGTACGAACTGGCCGTGCTCTGCGTGCGTATC
>JAJECR010000331.1 GCA_022821935.1 Candidatus Latescibacterota bacterium | reverse complement strand
ATTCGACGCGGACGCTGAATCCGTCCACCTGGAACTCCCCGCCGTCGTTTTCGACGAATGACTGTCCGCTGTGACGGTGGTGAACCCGAGGGTAAAGACTGTAGTTGAACCCCAACGACCCGGGTGCAGAATGAATATGCCATTTCCCAATGAGCGCCGTATCGTATCCAAGACTCCTGAACAACTCGGGCAGCGCTGGCGCGGGAAGGTGGGGACGGCCCCCCGCCGGAAACTCGGGCATCGTCGTCGACCCATCCGCACGCCGCTCCCCGTAATTGCCCAGCATGCCCATGCAGGTCCGGCTGTACTGGCCCGACAGGAGACAGGATCTCGCGGGCATGCAGACGGGGTTGTTGCTCACCGCCGTTTCGAATCGGACGCCTTCCGCCGCCAGGCGGTCCAGGTGGGGCGTCCGGACGACCCTGTTACCGTAGCAACCCGTTTCGAACGCGCGCAACTGGTCGCAGATGCAGAGGACGACATTAGGCCGGGGCTGATCCGCGGGTTCGACCAAGGTGACCTCCGGTGACGTGGAAATTAGAGCAGGAGCCTTGCGGCCATGACGATCAGTACGGCATTCAGGACGATTCGGATCAGCCTTTCGCCCCGCTTGACGGTGAAATGGGCGCCGATCCATCCACCGATCGTGGTGCCCACGGCCAGGCTGGCCCCGGCGAGCCAGATCACCTGGCCCTTGTCCGCGAATATGGCCAGCGCCACCAGGGTGTATATGCCGATGATGAAGACCTTGTAGGCGTTCACGCGGACGAGGTCAAGGCCGACTACACGGTAGAGCACCGCCATGAGGAAGAACCCGACGCCGGCCTGAATGAACCCGCCGTAGAATCCGACCGCGACCATCAGGATATGTCCCAGGACCAGTCTCTTCGGTTTTTCGGTTACCTCGGCGTCATGCTGCTTCCTGCTCATCAGGATCAGCAGCACGATCATCAGGCCGCCGAGTATGCGATTGAACAGTTCGCCGCTGACCTGGGTCCCGAGGTAAGCCCCCATCGCCGCCCCCGGCACTGCGCAGAGCGCCAGGGTAAGCATCGTGCGTAACTCCGAGTATCCCTGCCTGAAGAAACTGGTGAAGGCGGACGCATTCTGGGCGACGATGGCCACGCGGTTGGTGCCGTTGGCCACGTTGCCGGGCAGGCCCATGAAGATGAGGACGGGGAGGGCCAGCAGCGACCCCCCGCCCGCCATGACGTTCAGGAATCCCGATAAGACGCCCACGCCGGCGAGCAGGAACAACTGCCAGAGTTCGAGTTCCATGAATGGTTACCCTGGCGTCGGGGCGTCTTCACGTATCAGCCCGTCCGATTTCAACTCCGCCCAGAGGTCCACTGGAATGGAATGCTGGTAATTGGACAAGTTAGATTCGACGTACTCGGGCCTGATCGCGCCGGGGATGACGGATGCGACCGCCGGGTGAAACAGCGGAAACTGCAGCGCGGCGGCGGCCAGGGGCACGCCGTGCCGTTCGCACGCGGCCTGTATGCGCCGGGTTTTCTCCATGATCTCCGGCGTCGCGGGCATGTACCCGTAGGTCGAGTTTTCCGTCGGGCCGGTGACCAGGATTCCCGAGGCGAAAACGGCGCCGATCACGATGCCGATCCCGTCTTCCTCGCATCGGGGAAGTTCGCGGTCCAGGGCGTCCTGGTCCAGCAGCGTGTAGGGCATGGCCACGATGAAGAAGTCCAGCGGCATCAGCTCCAGGAAGCGCAGCATCATGCCGGTCTTGTTCAGGCCGGCGCCCACGCCCTTGATGTCGCCCGAAGCCTTGAGTTCCGCCAGCGCGCGCCATCCGCTGGTGAACAGCTGATGGAGATAGGCCTGGATCTGGGCCTCGTTGTGGTAGAAGGGGTCCAGGTCGTGGATCAGCAGCAGGTCGACCCGGTGGATACCGAAGCGGGTGAGACTGTCTTCGTAGGACCGCATGAGGCCGTCGTAGCTGTAATCGTAGACGTGGTCGAAAGGCAGGCCCCCGCACCAGAAGCCGTAGTCGAAGTTTTTAAGATCCCGGGTCGCCTTGAATACGCGGCCGACCTTGGTGGACACTACGTAGGAACCGTGGCTCTTCTGCCGCAGAAACTCGCCCAGCCTCAGTTCGCTCTTGCCGTAGCCGTACCACGGCGAGGTATCGTAATAGCGGATACCGGCTCTCCAGGCCGCCCGCAGCGTGGCGCGGGACCTGGCGTCCGTGACGGGCTGGAACAGGTCACCCAGAGGTGCGCTGCCGAACCCCAGTTCGGTCACGTGGGCATCCGTGGTTCCAAGTTGTCTCGTGGCTATTGGCATGCTGCTTTCCTTTCTGTGGGTTCCATCCGCCGGGCTTCGATTTCACAGCGGCGGTGAGCGGTACAATCGCGGCCGGGACCTGTATCCGGGACCTGTATAGAGTAAAGTATCGCCCGGTATGTGTCACCTCTTTTATCGCGGGGATTTCGGGATGAAACGATTGACAGTCCTGATGGATTTCGATAAGATTCACCATCAACTTATTTTAATGTCCAATCTGTCGCTCGAGGGACACGGAAGTTGTTCCGACTCAGTCGTTTTGTGGTCGTCCCGCGAAGGGTTTGGCGTATGCGTCCACCAGCTTTGCTCCTCTTGATCGGGACAGTCGTCGTGCTGTCCACCCTTTCCGTTCTCGCGTTGCAGAACGGCGTCGCTACTGATGGCGCGGTGAAGGAAGGAGGCGAAATTGAAGCCGGCGGGACGGAGCGATATGTCAATTCCTTCGGCGTCACGCTGCCTTCCGATGCCGCGCCTCCGGAGCTGCAGGTCCTTACCCAGTTCTCTCCTGATAACCGGTACCTTGACCGGGGTACGTCCACCTATAAGCAGGCATGGGGAGTGGGCCTGGTGGCCGAACCGCTCGTCCGCGTGGACCGGGATTTCAACCTGCTTCCGGCGGGCGCGACTTCCTGGGCGTTGTCCGAGGACGGGCTGACCTGGACCTACGAGATCAGGAAGGGGATGATCTTCGCCGACGGCCATCCCCTGACGGCTCGCGACTACGAGGCCACCTTCCGCCGCTGGGCGAATCCCGAGACCGGTTTCGACTTCGAGTGGTACTTCCGGGCCATCAGGAACTGGACCGACGTGGTAGGCGGACGACTTCCTCTTGATTCCCTCGGGGTCAAGGCCCACGATGATTACACTGTCTCGTTTACGACGGACCGTCCCACCCCCTATCTTCCGCTTCTGCTCGCCAAAAGCTGGGTGTCCCCGACCCACCTGTTCGACAAGTACGGTCCCGAATGGGCGACACGGCCCGAAACGCATTTCGGCAGCGGACCCTACCGCCTGGTCGAATGGATCAAGGGCGACCGGATCGTCCTCGGAATCAACCATAACTACCGGGGTCCCATCAAGCCCATGCTGGAGCGCGTCGTGGCCAGGCTGTACAACCTCGCGGTCCCGCCCCAGTTTCTCTCGGCGTACGAAGCCGGCGAGGTAGATTACGTCCCCTTGACCAACCAGGCCGAGATCAACCGGATCAAGGCGGACCCGTCCTTGCGCGAACAACTCAATGCCTACACCGATTTCGCCACGTACTACCTGATGCTGGACACCTATAATCCGCCCTTCGACGATGTGCGCGTGCGCAAGGCCTTCGCCCACGCCATCGATGTCGACGCCATCATGAAATCAGCCATGCGGGACGTGGGCATACCGGCCTCTTCCATGCTGCCGCCCGGGTTTCCGGGTTCCAGCTCGGAGGACCTTGCCCCGCTGCAGCGGTTTGAACCCGAACTCGCACGTCGCTACCTGGCGGAGGCGGGCTACCCCGGCGGCCGCGGTTTTCCCGAGGTGAACATATGGCTCCGCGGAGAAGCCGCCAATATCCGGACGGCCGCAGAGGCGGTGCAGGCCATGCTGAATCAGCACCTGGGGCTGGATGTGGGCGTTCGCAACGTGGAGCGCAAGGTCTATCTGGATGCCATGAGCGCCCGGGAACTGACCCTCGGCATGGTCCCCTACCAGTACGACTTCATCGACGCGGGCAACCTGCTGACGATCTGGCTGTCCAACGGTCGCCACGCCTGGCACAACGATCGTTTCGAGAACCTCGTGCGGCAGGCCAACGAACTGGTCGGCGATCCCGTCCGGCGCATGGCCATGTACAAGGACGCCGAGCGGATCCTGGTTGAAGAGGCCGGGGGCATATTCCTGTGGTACATCCGGATCAACCAGATGTGGAAGCCCTTCATTCGGGGAGACGCCCTGGAACCGAACAAGTGGGGCTACCGGGCCTGGCGGGGCGAACTCATGTCCAACCTGCAGACCGAACTTTATATCACAAAGGACATCCTGAAGGATCCCACGAAAAACAAACCGGAGCCCTTCCGGTTCTGGCAGTGGTTGACGGGTGAAAGTTAGGTAGCCTGGTCCGGCGGGATCAGTCGATCCCCAGTATCCCGCCCGCGTCCCTGTGTATCATCGCTTCCATTTCCTCTTCGTTCAACCGGGGCAGGGCCGTGCCCTCGAGCATGGCGTTCAGGCCGCGCAAGTCGTGGAGCGTGTCATCCACCGTCGTGACCGGGTAATCGGTGCCGAAGAGGAGTTTGTTCCATACCCCGTATTCCTGCACGAGCATGAGACTGTGATAGAGCTGGAAGGGACGGTAGTGCAACCCCGAAATATCGGAATACACGTTGGGATGCTTGCGGATGACCGCCACGGTTTCCCCTTCGTAGGGGTGGCCGAGATGGGCCATGATGATCCTGCAGTCGGGGAACTTGATGGCGACCGCGTCCAGGTGCCGGGGCAGGGTGCAGTCCAGCGGCGCCTGGTCCACGAACGTGGTGCCCGTATGCAGCAACACGGGAAGTTCGCTTTCAGTCGCGTAGCGCCACAGGTCGTCGAGTTCGGGGTCCTGGGGATAGAACCCGGCGTACATGGGCAGCAGCTTGATGCCCCGCATGCCCAGGTGTTCCCCGCCTTCGACCATCTCGTCTCGCCAGCCGTCCTGGGTGGGATCCAGCGACATGAAGGGAATCGTCTGATCGGGATACGCCGCGCAGTACGCCGCCACGTAGCTATCGGGCGTCCACAGCCCCGACAGGCGGGCCTTCCCGCCGAAGACCACGGTCTTCACGGGCTGGTCGGCGGTTTGTGCCGAGGACAGATAGCCTTCGTATTCCGGCGTCAAGTCCAGTTCGTAACCCCGCATGCGTATGGCCTGTTCCCGGAAGGTGTCGTCGAAGTGGTCGGGATACCTCCAGGCGTGCGAGTGAACGTCGTAGATCATCAGGCATCCTCCTTAAACTGTTTATCGATGGCCGTCATACCGCCTCAGCGCGGGAGACCGCCAGGCGATGAGGCCGACGGCCGCGAGGCAGCCGATCCCGCCCGTGATGACCGAGAACGGCGCGCCGGCAAGTCCCGCCACCAGTCCGGCTTCGGCTTCGCCGAGCCGGGGCCCTCCCATGACGAACATCATGTTCACCGAAGTCATACGGCCCCGCAGTTCGTCCGGGGTCGACAACTGCATGATGGTATGTCGCAGCACCATGCTAACCGTGTCGAAGGCGCCGGTCAGGAAGAGCGCCGCGAAGGTGAGCCAGAAGCTGCTCGATACCCCGAAGACTACGGTGGCCAGCGCGTAAAACGCC
>JAJECR010000122.1 GCA_022821935.1 Candidatus Latescibacterota bacterium | reverse complement strand
GTCCTCGATTCGATAGATATAGGTAAAAACGAATGCTTTGGCAATAGAAAACGAATACACCGCGGTTATCGATAAGCCAGACGCCCAAGGTCATCTGACGCATGACAGGCGCCTGAGCCGCCAGCGACCGGAGATACGGTGGCCGAAGCTCCGCGAAATCGCGTTAACTGCTTAAAAGGAATAAGTTTACACAGACGTCAGGATACTGTACTTTCCAGGTTGAACCGTTTGCTGATCCGTTTACAGACCAGGTTAGAATCAGCAGTCCGCACCGGATTTCAGGGCCGTACCGGACCATGAAAAAACGAATCCGTCATTTCCTTCTGATCCTTCTCCTGGCAACGTCGAATCCCGGTTGCGATAAATCGACTTCGAGCGTCATCAGTGATCTGCAGTTACGCCTGGCCGCTCAGACGCCGATCCGGCACCATGTCCGATCGGTCGTGGTGGCCATGTCGGGCGCGTCCGTTCGATCCACCGCGAACAGCGAGTTCGGAACTCCCGGCACGTTGACCCATACCGTCGACCTGCTCGAACTGGGGGGAAGCGACACGCGGGTCCTGGAGGTGTTCTCCCTGGTCGAGGGTAGATACGACGCCGCGCGCCTGAACATTCACGAAGTCACCGTGACCTTGCTGAATGGCGTACAGTTCAACAAAGTATATCCGGGCCCGCAGGGCAGGGAGATGGTCGTCGAAACAAACGCCCCGGTGGTCGTCGAGCGCGGCAGGAAGGCGGACGCAGTGATCGATTTCGACCTGATGCGTTCAATCGCGTTCGAAGGCGATACCCAACGGGTCCACGACATTACCGGGATGAGGTTCACGCCGGTAGGCCGTCTGGTCGATCTGGCTAGTTCCGGCCAGGTTTCCGGCAGCGTCAAGCACGACAACGGCACGCCGGCGGTCCTCCGAGACGACCAGCCGCTGAGCGGTTACCCCGTAACCTTCTTTCAACCCGGAAGGACGGATTCGGTGACGGTCTATTCCGACGAAGGCGGCCAGTACTCGGCCTACTTCATGTCCGCCGGATCCTACGCCATGTATGGTCCCCCCACGGAGGATACCGAGGCCTGGTCCACGGAAAACGTCGTGGTGACCACCGCCAGTACGACGCGCCAGGACGTCATCGCCAGGAAGCGCTGATCGGGGCAAATGAGGCTTGACGGTCCATCGGGCGATCTGCACATTGTTTTCTCTGTTTTCCGATCAATCCTCGTAATCTGGATTCCGCGGCGCGACGGGTTGCCGCCGTGCCGGGAGGGAGCGCTCGATGGCTTCGTACATGTACCTGTCCATCACTGGCGAGGGTAAAATCGCCATATACGAAATGGACCCGGGCACGGGCGGGCTCACGTTCAAGGAGGACGTCGCCGCGGGCGCCGGCGTGATGCCCCTTGTGGTGGACGCGGCCCGGCAGCATCTCTACGCGGGACTGCGCGGCGAGCCGTCGGTGCAAACTTACAGCCTGGACAGGACGACGGGCGGGATTTCCCTGCTGGGTTCCACGCCCCTCGATTGGGACACGACCTATATGGCCCTGGACAACACCGGCCGCTTTCTGCTCTCCGCGTCCTACGGTCACGCCGTGGCGGGTGTCCATGCCATCGGCGCGGACGGCATCGTCCAGGCGCCGCCCGTGGACCGGCGGGAGACGGCCCGATGCGCCCACTACATACAGACGGACGCGTCGAACCGGTTCGCCTTCGTGCCCCACGTCGCCGAATCGAACATGATCTGCCAGTTCAGGTTCGACGAAGGTAAGGGTAAGCTGACGCCGAACGATCCGGCCCGTGTGGCCCAGCCTCCGGATACGGGGCCGAGGCATTACTGCCACCATCCCGCGCTGAATGTGCTCTACGCTGATAATGAACAGGGCAGCAGCATGACCGCCTACCGGTTCGATCCGGACCGGGGAACGCTGGAGGCGCTGCAGACTGTATCGACGTTGCCATCGGATTTCTCCGGTGAAAACACCTGCTCGCAGATCCATATCCATCCATCGGGACGGTGGGTGTACGCAAGCAACCGGGGCCACGACAGCATCGCCGGTTTCGCGACCGATCCGGTTACGGGCCTGCTCGACCCCATCGGTCAGGCGCCTACAGAAGAGACGCCGCGGGCCTTCAACCTGGATCCGCGGGGGCGGTATCTTTACGCCGCGGGACAGGGATCGGGGAGGCTGGCCGCCTATCGCGTCGACCAAGATACAGGCGTCCTTACGCCCCTTGACGTATACGACGTCGGACCGTCGCCGGCCTGGGTGATGATCCTGGACATGGACGAATGATCCTGGACATGGACGAATGACAGCGGTCAGGACACCGAACTGATGCTTCGTCTCGGGTTCCTCGCCTCCCATCGCGGATCCAATATGCAGGCAGTCGTAGACGCGTGCGCGAGCGGAAGTATCCGGGCACAGCCGGCCGTAGTGATCAGCAACAACCGGTCGGCGCGAGCGCTTCGGCGCGCGGAGTCGGCAGGGTTTTCGGGGTATTGTCTGAACACCGACACATGCCCCGATCCCGCGGAACTGGACCGCGCGATGCTCGGGATCCTCAGGCGGCACGAGGTGGACCTGGTCGTCCTGACAGGGTATCTGAAAAGGGTAGGGCCGGAGACGCTGGCCGCCTTCCGGGGCCGGATGATCAACATCCATCCTTCGCTCTTGCCGCGTTACGGCGGCCGGGGCATGTACGGCCTGCGCGTACACGAGGCCGTCCTGGCGTCCGGAGACAAAACCACCGGGGTCACGATCCACCACCTGGAAGAGGAATACGACCAGGGGGCGATGCTGGCGCAACGGACCGTGCCTGTGGAACCAGGCGACACGCCTGAATCTCTGGCAGCGCGTGTCCTGGCCGTGGAGCACGAACTGCTGGTCGAGACGGTCGGTTCCATCGCGATGGAAAACGAACTTGGCAGGAAAACGAACGCGGTAGAGAACGAGCGGAGGGGAGAACGAGCGTAAGAATCCGGACACAAAGCAGGCGTCGCCTCTGCCCCACATGCATTTAACCGGAGAAGTACTATGGCTTCCACCTTTGACCTGATCATTACCGACGGCCTGGTCGTCGGCCAGAACGGCGTCATCGCGGCCACGATCGCCGTGCGTGACGGACGCATCGCCGGCGTGCTCGAGCCCGACGCCCGGCCCGAAAGCGCCATGCAGTGCTCCGCCGAAGGCATGCACGTCCTGCCGGGCCTGATCGACCCCCACGTCCATCTCCGGTCACCCGGCCACGAGGAGCGGGAGGACCCCGTATCCGGAACCAGCGCCGCGGCCGCGGGCGGCATCACGACCCTGCTCGAAATGCCCATCTCGCCGGTTGCAGCCAGCTCGGCGGAGGGGCTTCGCAAGCGGGGCGAGGCCATCGGAGCGGAGTCGCTGATCGACTTCGGCCTCTACGGCGCGGCCGGGCACCAGAACGTCGACCTCATCGCAGAGGTGGCCGAGGCGGGCGCCGTCGCCTTCAAGACCTTCCTGACCGCGCCGCCGACTCACCGCGAGGGCGAGTTCTTCGGCCTCTGGTGCCTGGACTACTCGCTGCTGCGAGACGTGATGGCGGCCACGGCAGCCACGGGACTGCGCCACAGCTTCCACTGCGAGAACTGGCCCATGATCGAGACGCTCATCGAACGGCTGTCCGCACAGGGGCGCAACGACGGCCTCGCCCACGCCGAAAGCCGGCCGTCCATCGTCGAGGACACATCGGTCGCCATCATGATGAGCCTGGCTGCTGAGGCCGGGGGTCCCGTGGAAGTGGTGCACCTTTCAAGCCCGCGGGCCGCGCAAATGGTGAAGGAAGCCAAGGAGCGGGGGCTCGACGTCATCGCCGAGACCTGCCCCCAGTATCTCTTCCTGACCGACCAGGTGCTTTCGATACACCGCGGCTTCGCCAAGTGCAATCCCGCCCTGCGGCCCGCCGAAGAGGTCGAGGCGCTCTGGTCCTACCTGCACGACGGCACACTGGACTTCGTCGGAAGCGACCATTCTCCCTTCCGGCCCGAGGAAAAAGAAGGTGCGGACATATTCGCCATTCCGCCCGGACTGCCCGGACTCGAGTCCATTGCGCCCCTGATGCTGACCGCGGTAAACGACGGACGCCTGTCGATCACCGACCTCGCCCGGCTGATGTCGACGCGCCAGGCCGAAGTGTTCCGGCTCCCCGGCAAGGGCCGCATCGCCATCGGATACGACGCCGACCTAACCTTCGTGGACATGGACGCGCGGTGGACCTTCGACCGTAACACCTGTTTCACCAAGGCGAGGGAAGTCATGCGCATTGTCCACGGCATGCCCATGAAGGGCCGCATCCGGCGCACCATGGTAAGGGGAGAGACGGTGTACGAGGACGGCAAGATCACCGGCAAACCGGGACACGGCCGCTGGCTGAAACCGCTTTGATCGAAAGAAGCGCCGCAAGTTCAGCGCATTCAATTTCCGAAAGGAACAAGCATGGCAGACCAAGACCCCAAGGGCGTATATACCATCGCGCCGACGCCCTTTGAAGAGGACGGCAGCCTGGACACGGGCAGCCTGTCTACCCTGACCAACTTCCTCATCGATCTGGGGATCGACGGGATCACCGTGTTGGGCGTCATGGGCGAAACCAGCAAGCTGGTCGAAGCCGAACGGGACCAGGTCATTGCCGGGGTGGTCGAAGCGGCCGGGGGACGGATCCCGGTCTGTGCCGGGACCAGCCATACCGGGACGGACGGGTGTGTTGCGCTGAGCAGGCGGGCGGAGGAACTGGGCGCTTCTTCGCTCATGGTGGCGCCGCCGAAGCTGGCCAAGGGCACGGACGATGCGCTGCTCGCCCATTACCTCAAGGTGGCCGACGCCGTATCGATCCCTCTCGTGATCCAGGACCACCCCACCAGCAGCGGCGTCCAGATGAGCATCGATTTCATCGCGGCTATCGCCGACCGGTCTCCGCAATGCCGTTTTCTCAAGCTGGAAGAAGAACCGTCGCCGCGGAAGGCCAGCCAGGTGCTCGCCGCGAACCCCGATGTCGAGATATTCGGCGGCCTGGGCGGCGTCATGCTCCTGGAGGAGTTGCGCCACGGGTGCATGGGCACCATGACCGGCTTCGCCTACCCCGACATACTGAAGGACATCCACACGAAGTACATGGCCGGCGATATCGACAGCGCCACCGAGACCTTTTACCGGTATTGCCCGCTGATCCGCTTCGAGGGCCAGCCCGGCATCGGGCTATCCATTCGCAAGAACGTCTACCGGCGGCGCGGCGCCATCAAGACCGCCCGGGCGCGCCAGCCCTACGTCCCCCTGGACGACGGAACCCTGGCGGACCTGAACGATCTCCTGACGCGACTCGGGTTGGCGTAAGGTTCAGTCCTGCCAGTCGAGCAGGACCCCCAGCGCATCGCCCGGCCGCTGGTGAAGCAGTGAGAAGGCGTCGGCCGCCTTGTGCCAGGGGAAGCGGTGGGTGGTCATGCGATCGGTGCGGATCGCGCCCGATGCCAGCAGTTCCATGGCGCGGCGGGACTGGCGCGCGCCCGCCCGCGTCCGGAAGTAACCTCCCAGCAGTTTGCGCCCCTGTATTTTCTCCGAAGACAGAGAAAGCGGCTGGTCCTCGTACAGCCCGATCAGGTGGATCAGCCCGCCCAGAGACAGCATGTCGAGTCCCTGCTCGAAGGCAGCCGGACCGGCAGGACCGCCCACGGCGTAGACTACGATGTCGGCGCCAAGGCCGTTGGTCAGCCGCTTAACGGCCCGGACCGGATCTTCCTCGCGGGCGTTGATCACCGTATCGGCGCCGAATTCGGCCGCCAGCGCGCACCGGTTTTCCAGCGCATCGACGGCCACTACCTTGCCGACGCCGTTCGCCTTGATGACCTGCAGGATCAGGTTGCCCACGAGACCCTGGCCGAGTACGACCACGGTGTCCTGGGGCCTGATGTCCTCCACTTCCACCCAGGTTACCGCGCCCGCGGTCAGCGGGTAGAATGGGGCACTGTCGAAGGAAAGGTCCGCCGGCATGGGCATGACGACGGTCTGGTCCCACGGAAAAACGAGCCGTGCCGGCCGGACGACGTACTGGGCGTGGGGCGCCAGGGCGACGACCCGGTCGCCGATTTCCAGGTGATCGATGCCCTCGCCAAGCGCATCCACCGTACCCGCCATGGAGTAGCCCATGACATCCGGACTCACCGCGTGTTCACGCCGGTACCGGCCGCCCAGTTCCGAACCCCGGCTGATGAGGCTGCGCATGGCCTTGATCCGGATCTCACCGCTGCCCGGTTCGGGTACCGGCACCTCCTCGATCTCGATCCGGTGGCGGCCTTCGGGCTTGATGACCTGTTTCATGGTTGATTGCGACATCAGGACCTATTCCTGGATGACGATCGGTGAGAAGGAACCGGCAGACGGCCCAGCTGTATCTACGCCGGTATGGCCAGCTCGGGAAGTGGATACGGCGGTTTCTGCATGGCGACCGCGGCCGCCTGCTCATCCGCCGTCAACGGCCTGAACCGTTCCGCGGCGTCCAGTACCCTTGGAAGCAGACTGATTTCTCCACATGACGGCGCGGTATGCATGGGCTGAGACAACACCCACCACAGTGACCAGTCGATATCCGCCTGTTCCCGGTGAGGATCGTACCAGGTGCGGCAGTCCCCGGACTCTCCGGTCCAGCCGCCCCGGGCGATCATTTTAATGGTCTGGACGCCCACATCCCGGGCGCCGGCCTCGGCCAGCAGCGCTTCGTAGTCCCTTCGATAGGCCGGGTCCCGCGCCGCTGCCGGGTTCAGTGGGAACATCACCGTGTCGAAGTCGAATCTTCTCAGTCCCTCCACCATGGTGGCCGGTACGCCTGGACCGTGTCCCGTGATGCCGATCCACCGGGTCAGGCCCTGCTCGCGCATCTCGAGCAGCGTTTCGATGGCACCGCCCGCCCCCAGTACGAGGTCCAGTTCGTGCAGCTCCAAAACGGCGTGCAACTGGAAAAGGTCGAAATCCTCGACGTTCAGGCGTTTAAGGATGCTTTCGACGTCGCGCCAGGCCTCGTCCCGCGTGCGAAAACGCGTCTTCGATCCGAGAAACATGCGATCCCGCAGATCCGGCATCCAGGGTGCCATCCGGTCCATGGCGTGACCGTATCCCGGTGCGATGTCTATGTGGTTCACGCCGTGATCGAGGGCCAGTTGGATGGCCCGGTCGGCCTCTTCCTGGTCCACGTATCCAA
Source organism: Candidatus Latescibacterota bacterium (assembly GCA_022821935.1). Classification (GTDB taxonomy): domain Bacteria; phylum JAAXHH01; class JAAXHH01; order JAAXHH01; family JAAXHH01; genus JAAXHH01. The sequence goes on along the minus strand of JAJECR010000122.1, from coordinate 52 downwards.
CCGCGAATGCGCCGAACGTGACCACGGTACTCTCGTGACCGGTACGTCCGAG
>JAJECR010000058.1 GCA_022821935.1 Candidatus Latescibacterota bacterium | reverse complement strand
AGCAGGTTCAGCCTGACCAGGGGCGAGGCGCGGTATTCGAGGAAGTCGTAGTCGAACGAGGCATACCCGCGGCTGATCGACTTCAACCGATCGTAGAAATCGAATACGATCTCCGACAGCGGCAGTTCATACTGCAGGGCGACCCGGGTCGGATCGAGGTATTCCATGGCCTTGTAAACGCCTCGCCGGTCCCGGGTCAGCTTCATGATATTGCCGATATAGTCTTGCGGCACCACGATCTGGGCCTGGATGAACGGTTCTTCGACGCTGGCGATGAGCGAGGCGTCGGGCATGTCGGCGGGATTGTCCACCATGAGCGTCTCACCCGCGGTGGTCGTGATCCGGTACTCCACGCTGGGCATGGTGGCCAGGATCGTGAGCCCGTATTCCCGCTCGAGGCGCTCCTGTACGACTTCCATGTGCAGGAGTCCCAGGAAACCGCAGCGAAAACCGAATCCGAGTGCGATCGAGGTCTCGGGTTCGTATACCAGGGCCGCGTCGTTCAACTGGTACTTTTCCAGGGCTTCCTTGAGTGGTTCGTAGTCTTCTGAAGAGGCTGGGTACAGTCCGCTGAACACCATGGACTTGGCCTCCCGGTAACCGGGAAGGGGCGCGTCGCAGGGACTGGAGGCATCAGTGACCGTGTCGCCCACGCTGGCGTCCGCCACGTTTCGGATGTTCCCGATCAGGTAGCCGACCTCGCCGGCCGTGAGCGCGTCCACGGGCGCCTTGTCGAAACGAAGGATACCGGTCTCCGCCACCTCGAATCGCTTGCCGTTGGAACACATCACGATGTCCATGCCCGGCCGTATTTCGCCGCTCATGACCCGCACGTAGGGCACCGCGCCGCGGTACTGATCGAAAATCGAATCGAATATAAGAGCCCGCAACGGACCGTCGTCGGGCTCCGGGGGCGGGATGCGGTCCAGGATGGCCCGCAGCACCAGTTCGACCCCGATACCGTCCCGGGCACTGGCAAGTATGACGTCTTCGGGCTCGATGCCCAGGAGGTCCACGATCTGTCCGGTAACGACGTCGGTCCGGGCGTTGGGAAGATCGATCTTGTTGATGACCGGGACGATGGTCAGGTCGTTCTCCAGGGCCAGGTACAGATTGCTGATCGTCTGCGCCTCGATGCCCTGGACCGCGTCGACGACCAGGAGCGCGCCCTCGCAGGCGGCCAGGCTTCGGGAGACCTCGTAGGAGAAATCGACATGGCCGGGGGTATCGATCAGATTGAGGGCGTAGGCCTGTCCGTCCGGCGATTGGTAGGACATGCGGATCGCATGGGCCTTGATCGTGATGCCCCGCTCCCTCTCCAGGTCGAGGTTGTCCAGCATCTGGGCGCGCATCTTCAGGGGAGACACGGTGCCTGTCATCTCCAGCAGGCGATCCGCCAGCGTCGACTTGCCGTGGTCTATGTGCGCTATGATGGAGAAGTTTCGAATATGTTCCGTGGACATGGTATCCCCGTGCGGCCATCCGGAAACCCGGAAAACCGTCTCAATGCAAGTCGTTATGCAACGGGGTGAAATAAAACGATGAACGCGCGGATTGTCAACAAGTATGCGGGTTGGCAAGGACCCGTTTCAAAGGGGTGAACCTGCATGTTTCCAGGTTCAGGGGGCGGCTGCGATCCGGTACAGGCGAGCCGGCATATCTATGGCCGCTTGCCGACCTGCATACCCGGGTTTCCGACGCCCAGCGTCTCGGCGGTACGCACCAGGACGTAACCGACCGCCAGCGTTGTGACCACCAGCAGCATGGAACTCCAGTCGACGGAGGTGACAACCGGTTCGGGCAGGCTGTCCGCCACCGCACCGACCTGTGTTTGAACGTAAGCCTGGAGGTCACGAATCACAGTCGCCGCAGGCGCGAACATATCCTGGACAGGGAATAGACTCCCCACAAACCCGGCGACCGTCGCGCGGTACAGCCAGATCAGCGCCGCGGCCACCAGCGTTGCGGCAAAGGCCACGCGTGGAAAGACCACGGACGGCGCGAACCGCGGCGACGGCTCAGGCGCGGGAAGGCGCGCCATCACGTTGGCTACGAAGGCGTCGGAGGGTTCCGCCGGTGGGGTCGTCTCGACCGTCTCGATCAAGGCGTCGAGCACGGCCATCTCCGCCCTGCAACGTGCGCACCCGGTCAGGTGGCTATCTACCAGACGGCGCTCGTCCGGGGCAAGCGTCCGGTCGACGGCCTCATACATCAATCGTTGTATGGATTCGCAGTTCATATTCGATCGACTCCGAGAGCCTGTGCCCATATCAACCCAGCGAATCGGGCTCCATAGACCGGCAAACCAGGTTCCTCAACGCGGCGCGCGCGCGGAAGAGCCGGGCTTTGACGGTGCCTATAGGCAGTTCCAGCGCTTCCGCGATCTCGTCATAAGACAGGCTTTGGATATGATACATCGAAATCACCGCGCTGTAAATAGGCGGAAGCGCCGACACCAGGTTCCTGACCTGTTCTCTGAATTCAGCCTGCTCGAACCGTTCCGCGGGATTCGCCGACGTATCCGGTATCTGCATCGGCAATCCATCATCGTCATCTTCCGGCTCCGAAAGGGAAGAGGTGGACAGGTCCCGCCGGGAACGCCGTGCCGAGCTCAGGCTTACATTCACGGCGATCCGGTAAAGCCACGTGGCAAACCTGGCATCTCCGCGGAACCTGTCCAAGCTCCGGTAAGCCCGGACAAACACGTCCTGCGCCGCCTCTTCGGCGTCTTCCCGGTTTCCGACGATCCTGAGGGTCAGGTTGAACACGGAAACCCGGTGCCGGTCAACGAGATGGGCGAACGCCGACCTGTCACCCTTCCGGGCCCTTGCGACGAGTTCTTCATCGCTCAAATCCATGGGTCGTCTCATCCTGTCTCAAGCGAGCCTCAGCCGCTTACAGGGCCGTTTCGCCGGACAGATTCGACCCCTTGAAGAATCCCGGTCGGTCCCCTTCTGTAAATAAGACTACCGGGATTCTACAAATGTTTCAACACATAAGTATACTTTCCCCGTGACAATACCTGTAAATTTCCGTGGCAATACCTGTAAATCGGTTTAATTTTCCATTTCCGAAACAAAATGGCGGGATTCTGTGTCGAAATCTTGAGCGGCATTGCCAAACAGACGATGCAACTGAGAAAGCGGGATCCATTTGGAGGCAGGATATGGACAACTGGAAAGCCTGGGTGGTTTTTTTCCTGAGCGTATGCGTCATAGTGGTGTTCCTCGCCGATAAGGATTACGAGGAAGCAGCCATAGCGGCGATTGCCATTTCCTTCGGACTGGGCATCGTTTTCGCGTTTCTGGGGTTTCTGAATAGAGGACGGGAAATCAGGCACCGGGAACGTCTGGCGATGATCGAGAAAGGCATCTATATCGAAGCCAGGCGGCACGAGTCCGGCGTGCCTTCTCTCATCGTGGTGCTCCTGGTCGGCATCGGACTGGCCACGGTCATCGCCAGCGACGTGGAATTCTTCGGCTTCGTGCTGCTGTTCGTGGGCATCGGGCTGATTGTGCGCTCCCGGCTGCTGCGCAACAGGAACCAGGAACAGGCCAGCCTTCAGCAGGCCCAACCCGGTTCCGGTGTCGGATCTGGCGCGACTGGTCCCGGTGCCGAATCTGGCGCGACTGGTGCTGACACCGGATCTGGCGCGACTGGTGCTGATGCCGGATCTGGCGCGACTGGTCCCGGTGCCGATGCCAGCACCCCTGGTCCCGGTGCCGGCACCTCCGATCCCAGTCCGGACCCCGGTCCCGGCGCCGAGGAACAGACGAAGACCGGGAAAGACGGAGGGTAACGCATCCGTGCCTAAGAAAATCCTCTACAGATCCACTTCCAACAGGATGATAAGCGGCATATGCGGCGGCCTGGCCGAATACTTCGACGTGGATTCTTCCGTCCTTCGGATCGCCCTCGTCGCCTTCACGGTCATAACCCTGCCCGCTTTCGGCCCTTTCGTCTTCCTGGCGTACCTGGTGTGCGTTTTCATCATACCCCGGAATCCCGACCCGACGCCCGCGAATGCAGCCGATGCGCCGGCGGCTGACGGGGAATCGGACCAGGCGGGACAGGCGGTCCGGAAAATCCAGGGCTACCCGAGCACATCCCAGAACAACAACACGGTCTGGGGCATCCTGCTGGTCCTGCTGGCCGTGATCGTGCTGACCTATTCTTACGCTCCGGACTTCGGGCGATTCTCCTTTATCCTTCCGCTGGTTCCCGTCCTGGCAATCGCCGCCGCGGTCTTTATCCTGTTTGTATACAGAGGGCAGATCATGGAGTTCTTCAGACATAGACGACTGTACAGGCTGAATGAGGGCAAGAAGATCTTCGGCGTGTGCAACGGTCTTGCGGACGCTTTCGACCTGGACCCGACCCTGGTGCGCATCGGGTTCTTCATCGCCTTTCTGTTTTCCGTGGGAACGGTAACCCTGCTCTATCTCTTCATGGCTTTCGTCATGCCCGTGGGTCGTCCCGAAAGTCCCGTCGAAAACGCGTGATACGTGACGCCTGTCGATGACGGCCCGCACGCCCCTCCGGCTTCGGTTCAAGTCCCCGAATGGGCTTGACAACCGGTATTCAGACGCCTAGAATATACCGCGATCAGTCAGCATCCGGGACCGGTCGCTTTTTACATTCCATATCGGCGAATTTGGGTATGAGAAGAAAGCACAATCTGCGTCTCGCCCGCATCATACAGTGGATCAGCGGCGGGCTTGCCATCATCGTCATCTACCCTGTATTCCGCCTGATCTATCCCTGCTGGCGCAGGATAAAAGGTACAAACAGCTCCCGGGAAACGGGCATCCCGCGCTCATCCGCTTCATCCCGTTCATCTCAGACACGCTTCAACCCATCCGGAAAACCCATTCCCAGGAAAAACAGGCCGCGGTGAAACTGATAGTTACCAACGACGACGGCATTGAGGCGCAGGGCCTGCTGACGCTCGCCGGCCTGGCATCGCAGTGGGGCGACGTGGTCGTAGTCGCGCCGGCGGAATTGCAGTCCGGCGCCAGCCACCAGTTGACCAACAACAGTCCCATTCGCGTGGACGAACTCTCCGGCGGCCGATATAGAGTATGGGGTACGCCGGCCGACTGTGCGCGCCTGGCGCTCAACCGGTTCGCGACCGACGGGGACTGGGTGCTGTCCGGCATCAACCACGGGGCCAACCTCGGGGTGGACGTCTACGAATCCGGCACCGTGGCCGCCGCCAGAGAGGCCGCTATCAACGGATGCAAGGCCATGGCGCTGTCGCATTACACGGTGGACGGACGGGAGATAGACTGGCCACTGGCCGCAGAACGGCTGAGGCCGGTCCTGGAACGCCTGCTGGGCGAGAAACTGGATCCCGGGTTTTTCCTCAATGTCAACCTCCCCCACCCGGAACACGACGAAACCCGCCTGGAAACGAAAACCGCCCCGGTGGACCCGAGTCCCTTCAGAAACACATTCACCCCCACCGGGAACGGGTATCTACATACCGGGATCTACCACGATCGCCACCGGAAACCCGGCAGCGATATCGACCAGTGTTTCAGCGGGCACATCTCTCTTTCGAAGATAAGTGTCTGACCGGTGTAGACGCGACGCCCTGATTTACGAGGCTGCCTGTGTGACACGCATCACTACACTGCTGCCGGCGGACCGCAGCCGGTTCAACAGGCTGGCAAACATCATGCCCATCATCACCATAATCGGCCGTGGCCACTCCGGTACGCGGGCCATGTCGCACACGCTTTATACCAGCGGCGTGTTCATGGGCCGAACGATCAATCTGTCGGGTGACAAGGTGCCGCCTGGCGACCTGTACGACGCATGCCGCGTCTTCGCGAAATACGTCGATTGGACGGATGGGCTGAACTGGGATTTCTCCCGTGTATTGGAAATGGACATAGACCCGGAATTCGTGGCGAAGGTGGAAACCTACCTGGCCGATGTGCTGGAAAACGGGAATCGGTACCGCGGTTGGAAACTGCCGGAAACGACGCTCATCTATCCCTGGATCGTCCGCATGTTTCCCGACATCCGGTATATCCACTGGGTCCGGGATCCCCGGGACGGCATCCTCGCTGACCACAAGACAGACGATCTCGGGAAATTCGGGATCGAGTATCCCGCCACAGAAGACATCCGGAGGCAGCGGGCCATTTCCTGGCTATACCAGTACAGGCTCATGAAGGCGACGCCAAAACCGGCGAACGTGTTGTCTGTCAGATTCGAAGACTTCGTGTTGAACCAGGAGGAAACACTGCGACGCCTTGAAGCATTTCTCGAAATCCCCCTGAGCAGAATCGTCGTTCGGCCCGAGGCGGTCGGGCGCTGGCGGAAAGCCGAAGGCGATCTCCAAATGGACCTGCTGGGGGAAGCGCTGGCGGAACTGGGTTACGAAACCTGATCCCGGCACCCGATCTACGATATCTATCCTTCCCGCCGCACCATTTCCCTTAACTTGTCCACGCACCGATCGATCTCGTCCGTCGTGACGTAATAGTGGGTGGAAATGCGCAGGCCCTGGTGGCCGTCCCGGTCATGGTCGTCGACGTGCAGGAACGATTCGGCTTCCATGGGACCGCGCCACCGCGCCGCGTTGATCCCCTCGAATTCGAAGATGGTGGAACCGGGCGAAGAGATGTCGTGGGCCCGGCTGGTGAGAAGCCTCAACCGGGGGACATCCAGCAGGGCTTGTCGCAGGTAATCCGACAGCATGCGAAGCCGGTTCTCGATATTGGCTATACCGATGCGGTTCAGGAAATCGAGGGCGGTGCCGAGTGCCGCGCGGACGGGAAGATCGTAGGTTCCCTGGGTCTCGAAACGGCGGGCATCGTCTCCTGGATCGTCCCCGGGGGCGTACAGGGAAGTGAAGGACGGCTGCATGGCGTGGTTGACGTAGAGAAAACCCGTACCGGCCGGACCGAGAAACCATTTATGCAGGCTGTTGGTGTACAGGTCGCATTCGATTCCGGCCACGTCGACGTCCAGCATACCCACCGCCTGGGCGCCGTCTATCGCGGATATCACCCCCCTTTCCCGGCCCAGGGCGCTCAGCCGCTTCACGGGATACAGGTATCCGCCGCGGGTGACGTGGCAGAAGAAGAGGACTTTCGTGCGTTCTTCGATCGCCGCGGATATGCGCTCGACGATATCATCTTCACTGACGAGCGGGCTGGGAATGTGGACTTCTTTAATCTCGATCCCGTCCCGTTCCGCTCTGACTCGCCAGGGCCGCACCGCGCTGGGATGCTCCTGGGTCGTCATCAGGATCTGGTCGCCTGACGACAGATCCAGCCCGTTGATGATGTGATAGAGCCCCTCTGTCGCGTTGCGCGCCAGGGCGATCTCTCCAGTCTGCACACCGAGGAAGCCCGCCAGGGACGGTCTGAGTTCGTCTTCTATATAGTCGTGAAATACCCTCTTGGCCTTCGAAGGGTTCTCCGACATCAGGCGAAAACCCTCGGCTACGGCGTCGCCAACCGGTTTGGGCGGCATGCCGATTGCGGCGTTGTTGAGATAGGCGTGTCCTCTTTCGAGCATGAAGTGGGACCGGACCTGGGACCAGTACGCATGATCGCAGGGGTCTATCTGCCGGGTTTGGGGCGCGGAGATGGAAGTAAGCATGTGTGGTCTCGATTCCCTGGTCCGGGGTTGAAATACCTGGCAAGCGCCAGGTTTCCTGTGACGGAGATGGATATCCGGTCGACGCGGGGTCAGATCCGTTCGAAATGGTCCCGGGAGAGCCATCCGTTCTTGCCGTCCGGCAGCCTGATTCTCATCCAGCCCCCGCGGCGTTCGACCAATTGCACCCTGGCCCCCTCGTGCAGCGTGAATACCGGATCGGAACCCTCGTCAGGACTCGTCCTGACCGCGGCTGTCCGGCTCAGGACGATCCCTTCCTCGTTTGCCACGCTGTCATAGATCTTGATACCCGTAAATCCGATGGTGGCCGAAGAAACAAGGCAGGTGGCCAAAAGCGCGTAACCTGCCAGGGTACGCATATTTGTCCGTCTGGCAAGCAGGTAGCATACCAGCGCCACAGAAACGATGAACGCGGTGGTCGTGGCGGCGATCGTGGCTTCGTTCACCGTCACCCCGTCCAGCGCCTGCCTGCCGAACCAGGGCACGTCGCCCGTGATCTGGTCTGCCGCCCTTTCTTTCGCCAGATCAAGGTTGGTGTGCAGGTCCTCGTCTCTGGGCATCAGGCGGGAAGCTCTTTCGTAGGCCAGGATGGCCAGGCCGACCCGGTCCTGCTTGTAATACGCGTTGCCCAGGTTATAGTACACGTGCCCGTTACGTACGCCACGGGCAATAATGCGTTCGTAGGCCCGGCTCGCTTCCGCGTATTTCCCTCCTTCGTATAACTGGTTGCCCTGGCGGTACAACTCCCGGGTCTGCCTGTCCGCCGGGTCGCCGGCGCAACCGAAGGCCAGAAATCCGATAGCCATTACGACAAGAATCAGCCGCGGGGCTGTGCGACGGCCATGGGCATCCGGGTCGCCCTTCGATATCGAAGCGGCCCCGGCAATGCGTGCTGTGCGCAGGATGCGTGTAGCGGTGGAAGTCAACGTTCTTTCGTAAGCTGAGGTTCGATGGATTCGATCGCCTTCACGGCCTTTCCCAGCACGTCTTCCGTGTGTTCCGCGGTGAGTGCCGTCGGGGCAAACCGGGCCATGTCACAGGCGTCAAGACAGTCTTTGACCAGGCTCACCGTAACGTCATCAACACCCCGATCCCCGAGGAGTTCGATGACGCGGGGCGAAGTCAGACCTGCGGCCGGCTGGTTGCATTTGTCGGCGATATAACCGTAAATAGCGCTTGAAATACCGGTAAACGCCTGGTCAAAAGCACCCTGTTCCAGCTTCTGCCTGGCCTGCCGCAGTCCGCTCCGGGCGTTGCTGTCCGCCCGTCGCCACCGGGCGTATCCGGCGTCGTCTCTCAAGCGGCGGGCATGGGACCTGTAATACACCGTGGCCAGGATCGCCGCGACGGGAAGGATATGCAACAGCAGATACCAGGCCGACCGGAACAGGACCTCGCCCTGGTCGCCGAGAAAAACCGTTTCGGGCTTGATGTACTGTATGTCCTCCCTCAGCTGCCGGACGATGGTCTTCCTCGGCATTCCGGCCACGGCGGCCTGTTCACCGTCTGCCGGCAGGACCATTATCGCAATCGAATCGGTCGTCGATACCCGGTAGGCATCGATGTCGGGATTGAAATAGGGAAAAGAAAGGGACGCGATGACATGTTCGCCTGGAATCGTGGGTATTAATACATGTTCCCAGGTCTTCGTCCCCGACATTCGCCGCCCGCCCGATTCATACTCCGCATTGGTTCCCGACTGGTATTCCTTGAAATAGTCCAGCGGAGGCAGGACGGGGTCTTCCACGGTCTTCAGATTGCCTTCGCCGGACAGCACGATCTTCAGTGTGACGGGCTGGTTGACTTCCGTCGTGTCCAGGTCCACCGTCGCTTCTAAAGAGAAATCACCCACCGAGTTGCTGAACCCGGGTGGACGTCCCTGACTCGGGAGAGGAAGGACCATGACGGACTGCTCTTCGGACGCCACCCTGATCTGGCGCGTAGTCGAAAACGCGTCAAAGGGATCGTTCAGGAAACGGTCGAAGAGGCTTCGGCGGGACTGTTCTGCCTGTACGTCACAGATCATGGACAGGGGCTCGATTTCCAGTTCGCCCGTCACGGTAGGGAACAAAGCGATCTGCCGCAGTTTCGCGACCGCGTACCGCTTTCCGCCAATGATCTCCTCCATGAAATCCAGGTGGTGTGCAGCGAAAAGCTCCTCCAGCCAGAAACCCGTATACGTGGGGACGTCATCGTACCGGGCATTGGTCAGGCCCAGGCGCGTGTACAGCGTATAATCCACCGTGACCTGTTCTCCCAGGTAGACCCGGCTTTTGTCCAGGGTGGTCCGGATGTACACCGCGTCGCCGAGGTCGGGGCGATCTTCTGCGCTCTGTGACGGGCTGGAAGGCATGGCCTGGGGACTGCCCGGCGGTGTTATGCGGGACCTGCCCGGTGAAGCGGCGCCTGTGGGGGCCGGTGTGACTTCGATTGATATGGGGGTCGTTTCATGGGTGACACCGTTGTGAGTCACCTCGGACGCGTCGATGACGAAGGATCCCGTGTCCCTGGGTTTCAACTGGTAAATGAAGCGGACGGTCCTGGAAGAGGAGAGCTTGCCGTTGATCAGATTGAAGCTGGTAGACGAAGAAGACGTACTGCCGATGATGATGAATCCCCGCATGTCCGGCATTACGGGCTCCTCTACATCGCCGAGGCCGGAACCCGAAACAGTAATGGTGAGAATGAGCGTCTCGTCAATCGTTACCCGGGTGCGATTCACCTCGGCCGTAACGGAGATCTCCTGCGCCGATGCGGTCAGCGAGCCTATGAGTAACAAGACGCCGAGGAATCTGTACATCCACTGTCTCCCACGCTCAGTCCAGGTACCCCTGGGTGCGTAACAGTTCCGCGTTCAAGATGGCGGTACCCGCCGCTCCCCGGATCGTGTTATGGGAGAGTACCACGAATTTCATATCGAGCACCGGGCAGGGCCGGATACGCCCCACCGTAACCGCCATGCCGTCTTCCGCGTCGCGGTCGATCCTGGGTTGCGGCCGATCCGGTTCGTCTCGAACGACTACCGGGTGCCTGGGCGCAAAGGGGAGACCGAGTTCCTGGGGCATAGCCGTATAGGTTCGGAGCGCTTCGGCCAGCCCCTCCTTGTCCGTCTTCGTCTCAAGCTCCACGGAAACGCACTCCGTGTGGCCGTCCTGGACGTGGACCCTGTTGCACTGGGCGCTGACGACGGTCTGCGCGTTCCTGATCCGGTTATCCTGAAACGTGCCCAGCAGCTTCAGGGTCTCTCGTTCCATCTTGTCTTCTTCTTCGTTGATAAAGGGAAGCACGTTGTCCAGGATTTCGAGGGAGGGAACGCCGGGGTAGCCGGCACCGGACAGGGCCTGCATGGTGGTGACCGCGACCTTGCGGACTCCGAACCGGTCGGCAATCGGTTTCAGTGCCATCGTCAGGCCGATGGTGGAGCAATTGGGATTGGTCGCGATGAATCCGCGATCGTATCCACGCCGTTTGCGCTGGTAGTCTATGATCCGGCAATGGTCCGCGTTGACCTCGGGCACGAGCAGCGGCACGTCGTCGTCCATGCGATGGTTCTTCGAATTGCTGACGACGGCGTAATCGGCCGCCGCGAAGGCCGCCTCTATCGGTCCGGCCACGGAGGAATCCAGCCCGGAAAACACGAGATCGCAGTCCAGCCCCGGTTCGCAACGCGATACCTGAAGGTCCTGCGCGAAGCCGGGAATCGGTGTGTCCAGACGCCAGGTAACGGCCTCTCTATAGGGTTTTCCTGCCGAACGTTCCGATGCTGCAAGGGCGGACACGCGAAACCAGGGATGATTATGGAGTAACTGGACAAAGCGCTGTCCCACGGCTCCGGTAGCGCCCAGCACACCCACCTTCAATTCATTCATCGACAAGTCGGATTCCTCCTGGAGTGTAGATTTCTGGCTTATTGACCGCCGGACGCCGCTCTCGCCGCCTTGATCAGGTCACCGAACAGCCCGCCCGCCGTCACTTCCGGGCCCGCGCCCGGTCCACGCACGACCAGCGGATTGTCATGGTATCTCTTCGTCGTGCATACGACGATGTTGTCCGGGCCCGTCAGACTTCCCACCGGACTCTCCCGGTCCACGCTTTCGAGTCCGACCCGGCAGGTACCCCCGCCCACGACGGCGATGTATCGAAGCACCTGTCCCCGTTGCCGGCAGGCTTCTCCCCGCTGCGCGTAGTCCGCGTCCGCCACGGGCAGCATCTCCATGAACGCATCGACGGAAGGAGCTTCCAGCAACGCCTCGGACACCATACCCTTGACCGCCAGGCTTTCTAGTTCAAGACGATATCCGATCTCCCGGGCGAGGATCAGCGCCTTCCGCGCCACGTCCATACCGTTCAGATCGTCCCGCGGATCGGGTTCCGTGAATCCGAGTTCCTTCGCTTCCCTCACAATATCCGAGAAGACCCGCCCATCGTCCAGCTGGGAACAGATATAGCCCAGGGTGCCACTCAGGCATCCGACGATTTCGATCACTTCGTCTCCGGTGTCCACCAGTTCACTCACCGTGCTGACGACGGGCAGGCCGGCTCCCGCGGTCGTCTCGTACCAGTATCGCATCCTGGCGGTCCGGCCCAGCCGCCGGATCTCGTCGTAGGCGCCGCCGTGATCGGTTATGGGCTTCTTGTTGGCCGTCACGACCGGAATATCCCTCCGCAGGCAGGCCAGGTGCACTTCCGTCATCTCGGCGGAAGTCGTATCGATCACATACAGATTCTGCGGTGGATCGTTCAGCAGACGCTCGATCATGGCCGCCGAGCCGGGATAATCCTCCCCCATGTCCGGATCTTCAAGCATCCGGTCCAGCCCGCCTGGAGACCGCAGGGACGCGTTGAGACCGCAAGGATCATATACCAGTCTGCGCTGGCCGCAGATACCCACGTATTGGAAGCACTGACCGCTGGTTTCGGCGAGGCCCGCGGACCTTTCCGCCACCTGCCTGATCAAGGCGCCGCCGATATTGCCCTTTCCGAACTGAAACAGGTTAATGGTGCTCAAAATCCTGACTCCCTCCCAGTTCAAAGGACGCGTGAACCAGTTGAACGGTTCTCTGCAGGTCGTTCCGGTCGACGATAAACGAGATGTTAAGCTCCGATGACCCCTGGGCGATGGCGATGATGTTTATCTTGTGTTCACCGAGTATGCCGAACGTGCGGGCGGCGATACCGGGCGTCCCCTTCATGCCGCCGCCCACCACGGCCACCACGGCCAGGTCGGGTTGGACCGAGATCTCCTCGAGGCTGCCTTCGGCGACTTCATGACGGAATTCCGCTTTCAGCGCCTGAACGGTCCCGGCGCTGTCTTTTTCGTCGATCAGCAGACATATGTCGTGTTCCGACGAAGCCTGGGTAATCATAATGACCTGGGTCTTGCGCTCCGCCGTGGTCTTGAACAGGCGGGCGTGGGTGTCCGGCGTTATGCTCAACATGGTTCCTTCGACCATGATCAGGCACAACCGGTCGATACTCGTCACCGCCTTTACCCCCTGGGGCGCCGGACGGGTGCGCGACGTGATCACCGTCCCGTCGATATCGGGCCTGAATGTATTCCGGATACGGATGGGGATCTCCTGCTTCACCGCGGGCAGCATGGTCATGGGATGGAGCACCTTGGCGCCGAAATAGGACATTTCCGCGGCTTCCAGATAGGATATCTCATCGAGTACGCGGGCATCCGAAACGATTCTCGGATCAGCCGTCATGGCGCCGTCCACGTCCGTCCATATCCAGATTTCCTCTGCCTTCACCGCTCCGGCGACCAGCGAAGCAGTGTAGTCCGAGGCGCCCCGGCCCAGGGTCGTGGTGACGCCTTCGTCCGTCGATCCGATGAACCCTGTGATTACCGGGATGCGGCCGCCGGATACCAGGGCGAGCAGCCCTTCCGAAAGGAGCCGGTCCGTTTCCGCGAAATCGACCTCCGCATCGGTATGGCGTTCATTGGTTTTGACGTATTCGCGCGCGTCGACAGTGGTGGACGGCATACCCGCCGATCTCAACGCGGCGGAGACGACGATTACGGACATCCGTTCTCCGAAGGAGCTTACGAGGTCGGCCGAGCGCGGCGACAGTTCCCTGAGCAGCGTGATGCCGTGCAGGATCCCCGAGAGCTCGCCGATCAACCTGCCGCACTCATCCAGGGCCCGTTGCCGTTCATCGCCATCTGCCAAAGCGCACACGGTCTCCTCGTGGCGCCTGAGCAGGTTTTCGAGCGCGGCCACCGGCTCTCTCCCCTCGCTGGCTTCCTCCGCCATGGACCGTAACGAATCGGTCACTTTGCTCATGGCCGAGAGAACGATCAGCAGTTGGCGCTCCCGGTAGGCTTCCACGATTTCAACGACCTGCCGTATCGCCTCTACGCTGCCCACGGAAGTGCCGCCGAATTTCATGACGATCATAGATGGTCCCATTTCGGATCTTCGATCAGCTTACCAGTCTCTTTCCGGGTTGACCTGCGTGGCCTTCTGTCTGCGAAGCCGTTTCTGTATATCCTGCTCATCCCGGTTCAGGGCATTCAACAGCCGCTCCGCTTCTTCCCTGCTCAATTCGCCTTCCCGCGGAGGCTGCTGTTCTCCGTCCTGTTCCTCGTCCTGGTCCGGCGGCCGGTCGTCCGGCGGATCGTCCATTTCCTCGTTCTCCGGCTGTTCCGGATTGTCCCGGCTATTCTGGCCGTCCTGCTGATTCTGCCTTTCCTGCCTTTCCTGGAGTTGCCGGGAGACGAATTCCAGGTTGTACTTCATGTCGACATCGTCCGATTTGATTCGCAGACCCTCCTTGTAGGCCTCGATGGCTTCTTCCAGGAGGCCCATGCGGTACAGGCCGTTCCCCATGTTGTACCAGGCCTGTCCATTAAGCGGCGGATCGCCTTCCAGGGCGTTCGTGAAAGACTGCACGGCCGTGGGGTACTGTTCCTTGCGGTATAACGCGTTCCCCCGGTTGTAGTGCAGGGCGGGGTTTTCGCCGTCCTCCGACAGCGCTTCGTCATAGGCCTTCAGGGCCTCGTCGTATTTCGCCTGGTGATACAACTCGTTGCCGCGCGTGTTCTTCGCGGCTGGCTGCCAGCCCAGAAAGAGTATGATGACCAGTATCGCGCCCATGTTTCAGCCTTCCCGTTCCTGCGACTCTTCGAGCATCCTGCGCTCCCGGATCAGGGTATTCAGTACCAGAAGCAGCAATCCGAAAGACAATATATACTGGTAACGCTCCACGTACTGTGTGAATTCTCGGCTTTCGTACTCGGCCCGCTCCAGCGACGCGAGGGTATCGTATACCAGGTCCATCTCTTCGCCGCCCGGCGAAGCCAGGTAGAACGCGCCGCCCGTGGACTCGGCGATTTGCCGCAGGGCAGACTCGTCCAGCCGGCTCATGACCACCTCCCCGGAACGATCCCGCATGTGCCCTGCTACCCGGCCGTCCTCGCCCTTCACCGGAATGGGAACGCCCAGGGGCGTGCCGATGCCCACGACGTACACGCGAACACCCTGGGCAGCCAACTCCGCGGCGGCGGCGACCGGGTCGTCCTGGTGATCTTCGCCGTCGGTAATCAGCACCACGGCTTTGTGACCCTTCTGATTCTGCTGAAAAGAACCGCCCGCGGTCCGCAGGGCTTCTGCTATGGCCGTTCCCTGCGTTCCCACTGTCCGGGTATCGATTCCGTCGAGAAAGAGTTCCACGATACTGTAGTCGGAAGTCAGGGGACACTGGAGAAAGGCCGATCCGGCGAATACCACCAGGCCGATCCGGTCGTTCTGCAGTTTCCTCACCAGGGAGCGGACGGCGAACTTGGCGCGAATAAGCCGGTTTGGCCGAACGTCCTCGGCCATCATGCTGTTGGAGACATCCAGCGCGACCATCACCGAGAAACCGGTCTGGCTCACCGTTTCGGACCGGGTACCGAATTGCGGCCGGGCGAGGGCCAAAGTGAAGCAGGCCAGCGTCACAAGCGCCAGGGCCGCCTTGACGGACTGCCTGCCCGCGGTGGTGGAACGCGACAGTCTGCCCACCAGTTCCGGTTCTCCCAGCCGCCTGAGCGCTTCGCGCCTGCGTCTGAACTGTACGGCGAAGAACAGGATAAGCAGGGGCGCGATCGCCAGCAGATAGAGGAATTCAGGTTGTGCGAACTGCATAGTTGCTCCGTGGCCTGTACACGTCGATGCGGACCGGAAGTGTCAGGGCAGTCTTCTGAGGCGGGTGTGGGACAACAGGATATCGGTCAGCACGAGGAACATGGCCGGCAGCAGGAAATAACCGAACAGTTCCGTGTACCTCGAATAGGCGATGACCTTCATCTCCGTGCGCTCAAGCGCATCGATACGTTGATAGATATGGGACAGCATCTCGGCATCCGTCGCCTTGAAATAGAACCCGCCGGTGATGCTCGCGACCCCTCGCAGCGTCTCTTCGTCGATTTCCGTGAGGGCGAGGCTGCCGTCCCGATTGCGCGCATAGGTACGGCCCAGCACGGGATCGTCGACGGGAATGGGCGCGCCGCCTTCCTTTCCGATCCCGATCGAGTAGATCTTGATCCCGAGGGCCTTGGCCGCTTTAGCCGCGGTGATCGGATCGATGGCGCCCGTATTGTTCACGCCATCGGTCAGGAGGATGACCACCTTGCTTTCGGCGCTGCTTTGCCGGAGCCGGTTCACGGAATTGGCGATACCCATACCGATGGCCGTGCCGTCTTCGGTCAGCCCGATCTCCACCTGGTCGAGCAGGCTGAGCAGCACGTCGTAATCCAGGGTCAGGGGACACTGCGTGAAGCTGCGCCCCGCAAAGACCACCATGCCGATACGGTCGTTTCTGCGTTCCCTGATGAAATCGGAAATGACGGTCTTGGCCACATGTAACCGGTTTCTGGGCTTGTAATCCTCTGCACCCATGCTGCCGGAAACATCGAGCGCCAGCACGATGTCGATCCCTTCCGTCAGTACTTCCGCGCCCTCGGTACCCGTCTGGGGACGGGCCAGGGCCAGAATCGCCAGTCCGATGGCGGCGGCGCGCAGCGCGAAGGGGACGTGGCGGTACTTGAGGATGGACGCGGGTTTCAGCCGGCTCACTACGGAGACATCGGAAAACCGCAACCCGCCGCGCCGTCCCTTCACCTGGCGGCGATACAACCACAGGAGCGGCGGCAGGACCGCGAGCAGGCCGAGTATCAAAGGCGTGGAAAAAAACATGGGTACATCAATCCTTTATCGGACCGGCGCCTGCGCGGAACCCGCACCGCCGTCCGAAGCCTCGCCGGCGACGGGAGCATCCCCGTCAGCCGGTTTGCCGGGCGCGGCGGCTTCCTCCACTTCCGGCGGGCGCGTAAGCTCGACGATCTCCCTCCCTTCCTGCAGGGAGAGCGCCTGCCGATGGGATTCCGGCGTATACTTTGCGAATTTGACCATGTCGCACTCCTCGAACAACACCCGGACGGCCCGTGTTTCTTCGCTGTCGAGATCAAACGCGTTCAACGCAGCCATCAGCTCGGAAGTCGTGTATTCCATGGCGGCGATCCTGTAACGGGCGGACAGGTACCGGCGCAGGATTTCCGACAGCGCGGAGTAGTGGGCGTTCACCCGCCCCTCGACCAGCCACTCCTTGTGGGCCAGTCGATCGAGTTCTTCCAGGGCGATCTCTTCGGGAGCACGCGGGATTTCCGGGGCCGAACCGGTCGGAGCATCCCGGTTCCGGCGGCGCCTGATGTACAGCATGACCGCCGCCGCGGCGGCGAGCAACACCAGTCCGCCGATCACCCACAGGTACCACGGCACCTCGCCGGGAATCTCCGCCGGACCCTTCAGATCGCGTATATCCTCTGCCTCATCGTCTATCACGCTGACGACGGTGACCGGAACGGCATCCGATACGGCGGTAAGCTCGGTGCCATCCGAAAGTATACAAGTAAGCGAAAAGGGCGGTATGGTATGATCGCCCGTCCGGTACAGGGTGAGTACGTAGCGGAGGGAATCAATGTTCGCGCCGCCGGACCCGGACAGGGGCCCCACGTGATCGAAGGATACCAGCTCGAAACCTTCCGGGGGGCGTCCGGATTCCGGCCACTCGACCGCGGCGTCGCCGGGACTCTTCACGGTGATCCGGTACAGGAAGGGATCGCCAACGGTGATCCGGTCGCGGTCCGCCGAGGCCACGATCGAAAACGTATTGTCTTCTTCCTGCGGCACCGGGACGGCTTCGGCGCCGACCGGATTCGTTGAGACAGCCACCAGGAGGGTGGCGAGTAGCCAGGAACACCTCACCGCATGCCGCCTCATGTCACGATTTCGGTGTCAGGGCGACCATATTGTTGATCCGGGCCACGAACCCGGCCTTGGCCAGGGACACGACGGGGCTGTTTCGTTGCTTGACGTAGACCAGATTCTCGTCCCCGGGAAACGGTTTGCCCACCAGGAGCGACAAGCGTTCTTCCGGAACATCGTCCCGGCCCCCGATCTGCAACGTAAGTTCCATGATCGGCCTGTCCAGTCCGTAGGTTGCCAGGTCCGCGTCGGGGTCCGCCGTGACGAAGGCCTGCGAATACAGTGAATCCAACTCGCTGAACGCCCTGCCGACCGAGATCGCGTCGGCGTCGCCCGTTGAAGGCTCTTCCATTTTCCACACGACTCTTTGCTTCTGGTCGCGGCGCACCCGCACACGTTCGTCCGGCGTGACCACCTCGAACATGTGTACCTGGTAGCCTTTGAACCGAAGAATCTTGCTGTCGCGCAATTCAATCGCGGAGGCCGGCAGGCGTTGCAGGATGGAGGCGTCCACCGCGTAGATCCACTCCTCCGTGGGATCCAGAACGTACGCGTACTGCCCATCGCCGGACGCCGTCCCGACCAGGATGTCCTGGGGTCTCACCCGGTCCTCAATCGTAAGCGAGAGTCTGGCGACCGGGTGCTCAAAACCGTACGCCGCCCTGTTCGCGGACGTTGCCGGGATGTGTTCCCGCACACGGGCGATCTCCAGGCTGTCTAGCATGGCCGTGATGAAACGGTCGTCGGCTCTCAATGCGTAAGGAGACGTCATCCGCCAGTCCTCGAAGGCGTGCTTGACCAGGGTTACGTTCTCGTCTCCCAGATCCATCGAAAAAGAAGGTACCCTGTAGGATTGAAAATCGAAAGCCGTGATCCGCCTGTAGAAGTCGGGTTCACGGTCCAACTGGCGCAGGACCACCATCGAAACCGAGTACACGTTGCGTCTTTCGCTGGTCATGGCATAGACCTGGCCCACTTCCTCATTGCCCAGCGAAAGCGTATGCAGGATACTGCCGTCGCCGGATTTCACGGTCGCTGTCATCACCGGATTCGCCAAACCGTATTCTTCAAGCGAAGACGGCGCTTCGTCGATGAAGGAAATGGCCGAAGCCTCGATAATCGTGTTTACGGCGTTGATCACTTCATCGCGCTCCGCCGGGAGCCGATAGGGCGCTTCCACGCGCCAGGTCCCGTAAGGGTCCAGTTTGATGACGATCCTGCGGTCTCCCTTTTCGAGGATGACCTCTTCCACCTGGTCCGGCTCTAACCGAATCAGGCTGCGGTCCCGCAGCGCATCGGTCGTCCTGCGCAGATTCACATTGATCTGCGCGGAAATGAGGAACACCCGCCGTGTGCCCTTTTCCAC
>JAJECR010000219.1 GCA_022821935.1 Candidatus Latescibacterota bacterium | reverse complement strand
CATGATACGCTCGTCGTCCATGTCCCGGTAGGCATCGAGTCCACCGGAATCCAGCAGCCCGATCACCGTGTAGCGTCCTCCGAGGATCTCCACCTCAGCCGTACCCACGTCTTCCGGCCCCAGGTCCAGCCTTTCGGCCAGTTCCGTGGGCAGCAGGCAGACCGCCCTTTCGTCCGGAGCAAACCATCGCCCGCCCGGCACCAGGTAGCGGTCCAGGCCGGTGATGGCCGGTTCGCCGGCATGCAGGCCGAGGATGACTTGCACCGTGGTGGCGGTCCCCGTGCCGGGAGCGCGCAGATCGATGTACGGGCTGGTGAGATCCTCGGGCTCGTACCACGACCGGGGCACCACCGCCGCCCGGTCCGCGAAGGCGTTTTCCACGTAGGGCACGAAAGACGTGGGCAGCGAGTGCCACGACAGGCTGCGCATGAGGACGCCTTCGTACGGCGGGGTGTTCTCACGGTCCAGGGTGTAGAACTGGATGCCGGTCCTGAAGGAAGTGAAGGACAGCACGGTGAAGGTCAGCAGGGTCAGCGTGACCGCGGTCAGCGCCGTGCGCATCTTCCGCTTGCGCAGGTTGGATATCCCCAGGGATATAGCCACCGCCGTGGCGCTCAGCCGGCCGATGTCCGCTTCGTGCAGGCCGGCCGCGGAACGGGTCAGGTTCTTCATTTCCGTGTCGAACCGGGTGACGATCATGGTGATGATGATCAGGGCCAGGGCCAGGATGATGAAGGCGAGAAAGACCATGTAAGGCGTCAGACTGAGTTGAAAGGCGGGGTGCACGTTCTGCAACAGCATGAAGACCGCAGCGAAGATGGCGCCCACCGAGAGCAGCCGCTTCCGAATGTCCGTGAATCCGAAGAAGAGCCGTTCGAGGAAGAAACAGAAGGGGACCAGGAGCATGAAGTAGAACACGATGCCGTCCACCGTGTCGTCCGCCGCGTACCGCACGTCGGGATAGGCCCGCGCCTCGTAGCCCCACGCTTCCCTCGACCGTGCGGCGAAGGCGTCGTAACGCCGGTTTTCAAGGGCTTCCCGGGCGGCTCGGAGCGCTTGCGTGCTTTCCTCGTGAAGTTCGGCGGCACGGGCGTTGGTCACGCCGTGATCCTCCAGTTTCATCAGGCGGGCCCTGTTAAGCGACCACAGGTCCAGGGCGCTCTGGTAGAAAGGATGGAGGATCAGCCCCTGGTCCGATGTGAACCCGCGACCCTGGGCCAGTGCCATGACTTCGTCGGAGATACTTTCGGGCGGGTCTTCGAGCCATGACTCCGGCGTATTGGTCAGCAGGTACTTGACGCCTCGGGGACCCGCGCTCATGAACATTTTGACCTGGTCCTCGGGCCTGGCGAAGACCACCGCCGCGTTGGTCATCCAGTTGCCGAAGAAACTCTGGTCCTCCACGAAGGCCGCCCCGTACTTGCGCAGCGGACTGTTGTCCCTCCCGAGCACGGTCAGGTTGTCGAGGGCGACGAATACACCGGGATCGACGATATCGAAGAGGTTGATCTCCTCGCAGGGGAAGAGGACCTGTATGGTATTGTTCACCTTGGAGGAGTTAGGCACCGCAAGCGGGAAGGTGGCGTTGCCCTCCTCACCCAGGTCCGGGGCGTATACGATCCTGCCTTCCGCGTCGAGTCCGTAGCTGCGCAGTTCCGTCGGCCCCCTGGGGAACCGGATCATGGATAACCGGAAATACCCCAGCGAGTCGGCCTGGGTAACCATGAATCCCCGCACGCCGCTGTGGCTCTGGTATCCGGGCTCGTATACAACCAGGGCATCGGATACCGGGGTATTGGGCTTGAAGAAATCCACGGTCCGGTCGAACTCGAGGACCCGCCCCTCGATGTCGCGTCCCTCGTCTTTCAGGCGGATGGACTCGTCCACCTCGAAAGCCTCCGGGTCCGACAGCATGGCCGGCAGCAGGGTGCCGATGGTCCTGATCTGCCGGACCAGGTTGGGGAAATCGACAAACTCGACCCGGTCCTTTGGCGTATCGATAAGGAGCCTGTTGTCGTTCGCCGTGGAGAAGGTCATGCCATGCAGCCCGGCAAGCGTGACCATCTCGTGATCGAAGGCGGGACCCGCGGGCATGTAGCTTTCCTGCGACCGGAGCGAGGGCGTCAGCGTGTTGAGGTAGGGCGTTCGGCTCTCTTCTTCATCGTAGACCCCGGCCTTTCGTGCGTAGTTCAGGTACCGGTCCGCGTAGGGTTCATACAGGATATCGAGATTCGCGGTGAAGAAGATGTAATCGCCGAAGCTGAACAGGCCGACTTGGTCCATCCTGCTGGTCAGGTCCAGGCCCAGGAACAGCGTGAAGGGGATCCGGTCTTCCCCGGGTATCCGTTCCAGGAAGAATTCGTCCGTCCGGTAGTGGCGGTCCAGGAAGTCGTTGATGCCCTGGAGCCCGTGAAAATGGGCGGACGTGGCCAGGAACAGCATGGTGTATCCCGGCGGATGGGCCCGGAGCACTTCCATCAGCTCCAGCATGGCGCCGATACCGCCTGCGCTCTCGGCGCCCGGCGCCAGTCCGGGTACGACCGACATTGAATCGTAAAACGCCGAAAGCACGACGATCCTGTCTTTCCATTTCTCCGTTCCGTCGCCGCCCGGAAGCGGTTCGTCCCGGCCCGGGATCCAACCCATGACGTTCCAGGTCTCGGCCCGCTCCCAGGACATGCGACCCTGGATCGTCACGTCGACCATACCGGACCGCGCGGCCGCCAGGACCATCGCAGCGTGCTGGTCCGGGATCCAGAAGCGAGGTACGTCGACGGGCACGTCCAGGATCTTGCGCTGGGCCTGGTTGTTGGTCACCGCGCCGGGACCGCTGTCGTAGAACAGGACGGCTTGCGCGCCCAGCATCCGCGCGTTGAGATACTGGTCGCGTCCGTCGAAATCCACCAGGACGATACTCCCCTCGATCTCCTTTCCGTTGAAGGCCTGGAATTCGCCCCGGCGTCCGTAATGCAGCGGGCCCCTGATCCCGTCGGGAAAGGAATTCAGCCGCACCAGGTTGGGCCAGAACTGGTACACCGGTATTTCGGTTGCTACGGAGTCGTGCACGGTCAGCGTGAAGCCGTGGTCGACGGGCGAGGAAACGGTGAAGGTGTCGACGGCGACCTCGGTAAGCCCCCCGGCATGGAAGGCATCGACCACGTATTCCATGGCCGCCCGGTTTCCCGGGTAGCCGACGACGCGCGACGGATGTTCGCTCATCGCCCGGACATGAGCCTCCACGCGCTCCGGGGTAACGATCTCGGACACCTCTTCCCAGGACACCGGGGCCTCTTCGAGGGGCCTCGGCGGCACGTCTTCGGGCAGGGATACGATCTTCAGGATCACGTGCTCCGTCACCCAGGCCGGACCCACCATGGCCACGGCGAGGAACAACAGGACGCCCAATGCGAGGAAAACGTATCCGAATATCCGTGAATACACGCTAGTCTATCCCATAGATGTGATGCCCCGCGTGGGGAAACCACACGAAGTCGACGAGCATGGAGATGACCACGCCGGTGGCCACGCCGAAGATCAGCCCCAGGAAGAAGGGCTGGCCCTTGCGGTACAGTTCGATGCCGCCTACCCACATCATGATGCTCTTGATGACCCAGCAGACGAACATGGACGAGACGATCGCCCTTGCGGGCCAGGAATATGAAAGAAAGAACCCCAGGGGGTGCAGCGGCCAGCCGGGCAGCCGGGCCCGCAGGGTCATGAGGAGGAACATGAGCGATCCGCCTACCATGAAGAACATAAGCCGCGCCGTGTCCGGCCCGAAGGGATCCCGCATCTTGGTGAGCGTTTCGTTGTAGGGGATGGTCGAACCGATCCGGCCGAACCACCATCCGTTCGTGAACTGGCGCGTGCCCTGGTCGAACCCCATGTAGATCGTCCAGACCAGGGAGATCACCACGCCGATCATCGCGGCGGACAGGAGGCTCCAGCCCAGTCCCCGGTGCCATCGTGCGCCGATTTCGGACAGCTTGGCCACCTGCATGAAGGCGGGCATGAAGGTCGACTTGATCTCGCTGACGGGTCCGTAGGTCTGGGCCATGGCCGTCATGGTGGACATGGACAGGTTGGCCGACCCGACCGAGTAGAACACGAGCACCTGGGCGATCATGGGCGAACGCACGTAGGGCAGCCCCGCTTCGGCGATGATGCGGGAGACCCCGATATAGATGATGAAGACGCCCGCGAGAAGGAACACGGCGATGGGCACGCTCATGCCCAGTTGGTTCAGCCAGACTACTCCGTAGACGAAGCCCCCGATGAAGCCGAAGACCGCGACCCGGTAAGGCAGCATCTCGTCCGAGTCGTCCAGGTCCGGTCTGCGGCCCAATGCCTTGGAGAACACGGCGCGGATATGAAACCTGGCCCGCCAGAGTCCCCAACCCACGAAGACGATGAACGCGCCCATGTTCTGCCAGTCCAGCATGGGATGTATCGAGGTGTAGTTGTCCCTTCCCGGGATGTCGTACCCGATCCGGTGGGCGATGCCCACCTGGATGATCCCGATCATGTAGAACACCCAGAATCCGGCCAGTACGTCCAGGTTGACGAAGTAGGAAATGCCGAGGATGGCAGGGCGGAAGTTGATTTCCAGCGGGGGAAATCCCTCGCCGAAGACGATGGGCGGTGCCGAGCCAAAATAGGGGAATTGGGGTACGACCGGGGTGAAAAACCCGACGATGTTGTACATCATCACGCAGAAGGGTATGGAAAAACCGATCCAGAACCGCTTCTCCGAGAGAAAGGCCGGCACGCGGGTGGGCGATTCCATGCCCCGGGTAAAGGCGAGGGGGATCTGCATCATGGGGAAGACGAGTTTTTCGTGTTCGACCCACTGGCGCCTGAGGATGACCACGAGACACAGTCCCATGAAGATGAGCGGGATGATGAAAGTCAGCCACCAGAACAACGGAATGCCCCAAACGCTCCAGGGAATGGACGCATCGGGCGGGATGCCGTCGACGAACCACGTGAGGGCGTTGCCCTGGTTGGTGACGGTCGCCCAGGGTTGCAGGTACGGGTAGAAGTATTCGCCCCACTGGTTCTCGGGCGTCGCAAGCAGGTAGGGCGCCATGAGCGTGGAGATGAACGGGGCGCCCATGCCGTTGGTCGTCAGTCCCGAAGCCGCCATGCCCATGGCCAGGGGAATGACGAACTCATGGGGTGTCAGGGCCCAGTCTCTATTCCACCGGGCGAGGATCACGTTGAAAAGGATTAGGTACGCGAAGGCCAGAAACAGCGCGCCGAGGTGAAGATGATCCGCGCCCAGCTGAGACGAGGCCATGGTATACTGGAAATAGGGGACGATCAGGGAAATCAGGACGACGCTCGCCAGTCCCAGGAGGATGGATCGCGGCGTAATGATCCGGGTCGCGGTCGCCGGGACAGCGGAAGCGGAAATACTTTGCTGAACTGAGGCCATGGAGGTGGCTGGAGGCTGATTACGCGAAGTTCAAGCTTCAGTTAAAACGAGAAAATGGGTCCAGATTATGTAAGGCCGCGCGCCGTATATGTCAAAGAAAAACAGCGGTCGCGAAGGCCCTTCGACTTCGCCGCGCCAACCGTTTTCGTGGTTGACACATTTCTGGATTGCGGGGATATTTCCATACCCTGACGTGTCCGTTTCAGCGAGGATTTTCCAGATGAAGGCCGAAACCAGAGCCGCTATTGACCGATTTCTGAACAGGTACATCGCCTTCATTTGCCGCCATCCGGCCAAGATCCTACTGGGCGCGCTGCTGACCGCCGTCCTGGCCGTGCATTTCACCTCCAGGCTCCAGCTGAAAACCGACTTTGTCGAGCTCCTTCCCGAGGGCTACCGAAGCGTCGACGACATCCACCGGCTCACAGAGCGCGTCGGCGGAATCGGCAACCTGACCATCGTCATTGAAACGGAAGACCTGGCCGCCGCCCAGCGGTTTGCGGACGACCTCGCCGGCAGGATTCAGACCGATCTCCCGGAGGGGTACGTCCGTTACGTCGAGTACCGGGTGGACGAGGAAAAACGGTTCTACGAAGACCACAAGTACCTGTACGCGGACCTGGAGGACCTGGAAGAGATCCAGAGCCGGCTGAGCCGGCAGATCCTGAAGACGAAACTGGAGCAGAACCCCCTCTTTGTTTCCGAGGAGGACCTCGGGCTCGAAGCGGAAGATGAACCGTTCACCCTGAGCGACCTGGAAGAGAAGTACGAGAAAAAGGCGTCAGAGAAGCTGGACAAATGGGTCGACGGGTATTTCACGGGGAGCGACGAGCAGGGGCAGTTTCTCGTCATGATCCTCAAACCCTATGGCTCGTCCACCGGCGTATCCTTTTCGCGGGACCTCTGCGAGCGGGTCCTGGCCATCGTGGGTGGGCTCGACCCGCCGTCCTACCACCCCTCGCTGAAGGTCGGTCTCACCGGGAAGTACCGTCTCATTCTCGACCAGTATACATCGGTGCAGCGGGAGATCTTTTCGTCCGCCGCCTTCACGCTGACCCTGGTCGCCCTGGCCATCTTCCTCTACTTCCGGACCATCGTCCCGGTCATCAACATCACGCTGGTCGTAGTGATCGGCATCCTCTGGACGTTCTGCATCACCTATTTCCGCATCGGCTACCTGAACATGCAGACCGCCTTCCTCGGCGCCATCATCGTGGGAAACGGCATCAACTACGGCCTGATCCTGATGGCCAGGTACAAGGAGGAGCGGTTGCGGGGGGCAAACGCCCTGGACGGCGTGCAGATCGCCTTCCGGAACACCCTCACGGCGACCATCACCTCCGCAGTGTCGACCGGTCTCGCCTACGGCACCCTCATGATCACCGATTTCCGGGGATTCAACCACTTCGGTTTCATCGGCGGACTGGGCATGCTGCTGTGCTGGTTTTCGACCTTTTCCATCCTCCCGGCGCTGCTGATGCTCTGGGACCGCACCGAATTCGGTCGGAAGACCTGGACCCGGAGAGGGTCGCGGGGCAAGGCGCTGACCCGCCTCGCCAACCTGGTCCAGCGGGCGCCGCATGCCGTGGTGGGCACGAGTATTTCCCTGGTCCTGGTGAGCGCCGCCCTGCTGGTATGGTGGCTTCCGAACTCCTTCGAGTACGATTTCTCGAAACTACGCAACGAGCCGAGAGGCGACACCTACGAGCGAATCCTCAACCACCGCGTCAACGCCCTGTTCGGCATATCGCAGTCTCCCGCGGTCATCCTGGCGGACCGCCTGGACCAGGTGCCGGGCATCCGCAGGGCCGTACTGGACAAGAAAGAAGCGGAAAAGGAAGTCCCGAACCCGACCATCGACCGCGTGCGGACCATTTTCGACCTGCTTCCGGAGGATCAGGAGGACAAGATCGACGTCCTCTGGGACATCGAGTACATGCTCGACACCAATCCCCCCGACGAACTCGGTGTCCCGCCCGACCAGCTCGCCCGGATCAACGACTTCCGCGACAACCTGAGCCTGGAGGAAATCGCTGTGGACGACCTGCCCCAGGCACTTGCGCGTCCCTTCGAGGAGCGGGACGGGACGGCGGGCAGGCTGGTCTACGTCTACCCGAGGTCGGATGCCGGGCTCTGGAACGGCAGGAACCTGATCCGTTTCGCGGAAGTCGTCCGTTCCAATCGCCTGCCAGACGATGAAGTCATCTATTCATCCGGAGAGGCCGTGGTATTCGCCGACATGCTGAAGGCCGTGGACCGTGACGGCCCTATCGCCACGGTTGCCTGTTTCGTGGGCGTGATCACGCTCCTCGTGCTGGCTTTCCGAAGCATTCACGCGTCGGTGGTGATCCTGGCCTCCCTGCTGGGCGGCATGCTGGTCATGGGCGGCGTCATCGCCGTCTTCGACATCAAAGTGAACTTCTTCAACTTCATCGTCATACCCACAACGCTGGGGATCGGCGTGGACTACAGCGTGAACCTGTATCAACGCTACCGCCTTGACGGACGCGGTTCCATACGTAATATGGTACAGCATACAGGCGCGGCCCTGGTCATGTGTTCGTCCACGACGCTGATCGGGTATACCTCGCTCATGCTGACGTCCAACCGGGGCCTGCATTCCTTTGGGATCATGGCCAACGTGGGAGAGATCGCCACGCTGACGACGGCCCTGGTCGCGCTGCCCGCCTATCTGCTCATCATGGAAAAGCGGATGGGGAACAAGGCGCCGGGACCGCGCAAACCGGTCCACGCCGCGTGACACCGCCTACGCTGCCGTACCGCCGGGAATAGCGCCGAACAAGGCCGGTTACATGAACCCTTATGCAGTAGATTACCGTCAGGTGCTGCCTGCACCCCTGCTGCATGCCTATCTCGACGATTTCCAGTCGCTGCGGTCCTTCTACGCCCACGATCCCCGCGACCCGGATGTCTGGCCGCGCATGATCGAGGCCGCAAAGTCCCGCACAACGCCTCCGCCGCGAAAGGCGCTTTCCCGGATACTCGAGGGACAGAACAGCCGGTACGGGGCGGACGAGACGGTCCTCGAAAACGCCCGTTCCCTCGCCGGGGACGACACCTTTGTCGTCTCCACGGGACAACAGACAGGTCTGTTCACCGGCCCGCTATATACCATCTACAAGGCCATAACGGCGATAAAGCTGGCAAGTCGGGTGTCGGAGGAAACCGGCGTCCGGGCCGTGCCCGTCTTCTGGATGGCCGCCGACGACCACGACTACGCCGAGATCAACCATGTCCACGTCTGCCGGGCGGACGGGGACGCGCTCCGCTTCGAACTGGGCCCCGACGACCCCAATGACCGGCGGTCCGCGGGCGACCGCCTGATGGGCCGGGGGATCGGGCCGGTGCTCGATCAGTTCGCGGAGGCATTGCCTGACTCGGAGTACAGTCCGTCGGCGATCGACGCGCTCCGGCAGCGCTGTTCCGCCGAGACCTCGCTCTCCGATGCCTTCGCGCGGCTCATGACCCTGCTTTTCCGGGGGCGGGGCCTGATCCTCGTCGATCCCACCGATCCGGCGCTTAAACCCTTGATGCGCCCCGTGTTCGAACGGGAAATCCGGGATCCGCTCGCATCCACGCGCGCGGTCCTGGCGGCTTCGGGCAAACTGGCCGGAGCCGGGTTCGATCCCCAGGTCTCCCGTTCCCCCGACGCGGTGAACCTGTTCCTCTACCAGGACGGACAGCGGAACGCCTTAAGCTACCGGAACGGGCAGTTCAGCAACCGGGACGGCAGCCTGTCCTATGCCGCTGGCGACCTGCTCGATATGCTCGAGGAGGCGCCCGGGCAGTTCACCCACAACGTCATTACCCGGCCCCTGGTGCAGGACACGCTGTTTCCGTCGCTGACCTATATCGGCGGTCCGGCGGAAATCGCCTACTACGGCCAGCTCGCCGGCGTCTACCGCCAGTTCGGCCTGCCCTTCCCCGTGGTCTATCCCCGGGCTTCCCATACGCTGGTAGGCGCAAGGACCGCCCGGATCCTGGAGAAGCACGGCCTCACGATCTCCTATTTCGTCCAGGGCATCGAAGCCGTAGTCGACCGGAAACTGCGGGACGACATGCCGGTGCATATCGCCGAGGGATTGCGGGCCGCCCGGGGAGACGTGGAGGCCCACTACAGGAGTCTGAAGGGACACATGACGACGCTTGACCCCGGGCTGAGCCGGATCGTCGAGGCCTCGGAGAGAAAGACCAGTTACGCCCTGGGCAGGCTGGAAGAAAAGACCCTTCGCGCCTTGAAGAAGGCGGACGGGGTCATGCGCGGCCAGATCATGCGGGCGGACCGCCTGGTGTATCCCAACGGGCAACTCCAGGAACGGGTGGCCAACATCTGGCAGTACGTCGCCCTCCACGGATTCGATATCATGAAGACACTCTTCGAGGCCACCGACGAGGCCGACTTCAGACACAGGATAACTCCGCTATGAAACTCGACGTCCTGGCCGTATCTCCTCATCCCGACGACGTGGAACTCCACTGCGGCGGCCTGATGATCCGCTTTGCCGACCTGGGGTATGCCACCGGGATCGTCGATATGAGCAGGGGCGAGAAGGGTACCCGCGGTACGGTCGACGGCCGGAAAGGGGAAGCGGCGGCGGCGGCGGAAATCCTGGGGCTGTCGGCGCGGCAGAATCTCGAACTGCCGGATGCCCGCATCGGCGCCTGCGAAACCCACCGCGACGCCCTGGTGGAAGCCATTCGCAGTCACCGGCCCGATCTGCTCCTTGTACCCCACGAGGTCGCGCGCCACCCCGACCACGCGGCGACTGCCCGACTGGCCGGGGATGCGGCCTTCCTGGCCGGCCTGGAGAAAATCGAAACGGACCATCCGGCCTTCCGGCCCCGCAAAGTCGTCTTCTACCTCACCCACCACCGCTACCAGGAGCCCCGTCCTTCCTTCATCGTCGACATTTCTACGACGTTCGACCGCAAGATCGAAGCCGTCAAGGCTCACCGGTCGCAGTTCCACGATCCGAACTCCTCCGAGCCCGAAACCTACATCAGCCGTCCGGAGTTCCTCGAAGAGGTGGATGCCCAGAGCCGCTACTACGGCGCGCTGATCGGCGCGCGGTATGGAGAGCCTTTCGTCGTGCGGGAATACCTTTCGATCGATGATCCACTGGCTCATTTCGCGGGGCGCAAATGAACATCGGCATTACCTGCTATCCCACCTACGGAGGAAGCGGCGCCATCGCCGCCGAACTGGGCCAGGCGCTGGCCCGGAAGGGGCACATGGTCCATTTCGTGAGCTATTCGATCCCCTTCCGCCTGCAGGAATACAACCAGAACATCTCCTTCCACAACGTGGAGGTGATGCCCTATCCCTTGTTCAAGTATCCGCCCTACACCCTCGCGCTCGCGGCAAAAATGGCCGACGTGGCCTCCGAGGCGGAACTGGACGTCCTGCACGTGCACTACGCCGTTCCCCACGCAACCTGCGCCTTCCTGGCGCGGCACATGCTGCGCGACCGGGACATCAAGGTCATCACGACGCTGCACGGGACCGATATCACCCTCGTGGGGAGCGACAAGTCCTTCTACCGGATCACCCGGTTCAGCATCGAGGAAAGCCAGGGGGTCACGGCCGTATCCGAGTCCCTGAAGCGCGATACGCAGTCGCTCTTCGAAATCGACCAGGACATCCGGGTGATCCCGAATTTCGTCGACGTCGACCGGTTCCGCCGGGGCGACGGCCACTGTGACATCAGCAAATTCGTCGACGATGACGAGATGGTCATCACACACGTCTCGAATTTCCGGCCGGTCAAGCGCATCGGGGACATCATCCGCATGTACGCCGAGGTGCGGCGCAGGGTCAAGTGCAAGCTGCTGCTGGTGGGAGAAGGACCGGAGCGCATCCCCATGCAGGAGCTGGCCCGCGAACTGGGTCTGCAGGACGGCGTGGTTTTTCTGGGAGAGCAGGAGGGGGTCGACCGGATCCTTTCCTGTTCCGACCTGTACCTGCTTCCCAGCGAACAGGAGAGCTTCGGCCTGTCGGCCCTGGAGGCGATGAGCTGCGGCGTCCCGGTGATCGCTTCCAACGCCGGCGGCCTGCCGGAGCTGGTTCGTCACGGCGAGACGGGATACATCACCGAGGTGGGCGACATCCGGCAGATGGCCCGGCACGCCACGGACCTGCTGTCCGACGATGCGTTCCGCCAGACCATCGGGAAAAAGGCGCGGCAGCGGGTGCTGGACAATTTCGCTGAGGAGACCGTCGTCCCGCAGTACGAGGCCTACTACGAAGAGGTGTTGCAGGGATAGTGGCTGCTGCGCCTCAGGCCCCTTCCGACTTCGCCTCAAGCGATGCGTAACTCACCCCTTCGCCGCTGTCGTAACTCACCGGCAGGCCCACTTCCTCCCAACCCGGATTGACCACCTGGCCGAAGGGCGTCATCTCCCCGCTGAACCCGCACCGCATGTTGACCACTGTCTGGTATCCCATCGATTGCAGCAGCTGGGCGGCGTGGTCGGACCGCTGGCCGGTCCGGCAGCCCAGCACGAGCTTCGCATCCTCCGCATAGTTCGCTTTCACAACCCGTACGAAATCGGGATTGGGCGTCATCTGCCCGGTCTGCTCGTCCGCGTGCAACAGCGGGATATTCACCGCGGGTGCGGGATGTCCCTGGTCGAATTCGGGCACGGACCGGACGTCGACGTACACATATCCCTCGGATTCGACCAGCCTGGCCGCTTCGTCGGGCATGACCTGTTCCACGCTCATGTAGCATCTCCTTTCAGTTTTTACAGCAAGAGCTGTTTTTAAATTCGGCGCTGTCGTTCTTCCTCTCGATACTGATGACATACTCTCTTGCGGCCGGCCAAGCCCCTACCACGTCTCCACGATGTGGCCGGAGGCCGGAAACCAGATCACATCGACGCAGTAGGAGAGCGCCACGCCCAGCACGTAACCCACCAGCATGCCGATGAAGAAGGGTTGCGCCTCGCGGTAAAGCCTCGTGCCGCCCAGCTTCAGGATCACGGCCTTGATGAGCCAGACGATGAAGATTGAAGTGGCGATCATCCCGATGCCCCAGGTCTTGGCGACAGCCCAGCCGATGGGATGCAGCGGCCACCAGTGGAAATTGTGGTGGGCCAGGATCAGCAGCCAGGCGACGAAGGCGCCGATCCCGAGACCGGCATACTCGCCGCCGGTCAACTGGGTCTGGTTATTGATCCACGTCGTCAACGTGGTGTATCCCGCTTTCGCATTGCCGAAGGCGTCCCTGAATCCATCCGCACCGGTAGTCGCGTAACCCAGGTAGATGGTGTAGATAACTGAAATGACCGCTGCCATAAGCAGCGCCGAGACGATGACGGGGAATATGCCGCGCCGGGCGCCGCCGACCTCGTCGCCCATCTTGTTGACGTGGGCCATGGCGCACATGCCCAGCGTGCGCCAGTTCCGCGAGAAGGTCTGCGACAGCGTCAGTATCGTGAGATCCGCACGGTGCAGGTTCGCCGACCCGAAGGAAAATACCGTGAATTCATGGGCATTGAACGGCAGGTCCAGGTTGATGAGCCCGGCTTCCGCCACCACGCGGGTGACCCCGAGAAACAGGAGCATGCAGGTGGCCAGGAGCGTGGCCGCGGCGGCGAGGGACATGCCCATGCTGATCAGGAAGAAGAACATGTACAGGACACCGATCACTACCCCGCCCATGGCGGTCCTGTACGAGAAGAATTCCCCCGAATCATCGATGTCCCGGCCGCGGCCGATCGCCTTCCTCACCACGTCGCTCAGGTGGCGGCGGGCCATCCAGAGTCCGAAGAGGGTGTACATGAAGAAACCGCCCAGGTGCTGGGCCGTTACGATCTCGGTGGTCTTCGGAATGCCGAATCGGCTCATGATGCCGATCTGGATCGTGGCCAGCAGGAAGAACACCCAGATGCTGAACAGGATATTCAGTTCAGTAAAGAACCCAATGCCGATGAAGGCGAAATTGATCTTGAACTGAATAGGCGGGAAGGACTCGGCCAGGGTGATGGGAATACGGTAATCCCCGCCCAGTCTGATCGGAGGCACGACGTCCCAGTACGAGACGATGTTCCACAGGATGATGAAGAGGGGAATGGAGAATCCGTACCAGAATACCTTGGACCGGGCGATCCGGGGCAGCACGGAACCGCTTTCGTCCTCTTCGATGAGCAGCAGGGGCACGCGGGCCAGCGGAAAGGTCAGCCGCTCCCTTTCGATCCACTGCTTGCGCAGGATCACCATGAGCGACGCGCTGGCGAAGAAGAGGGCCAGAAAAAAGGTGCCCCACCAGCTCATGGGGATGACCCAGTCCCGCCAGGGGATCACGCCGCTGGACGGCAGCCCCTCGTAGAACCAGTGTATCGCGTTCCGCTCGTCCGGGACGATCAGCCAGGTCGGCAGATATTCGAAGAACAGTTCCACGTACCTGTTCTCGGAGTTGGCGTAGTAGTGGGGGATGGAGGGGACGGCGACCCAGTAAGTGGTAAAGGCCCACCCCGGAATGGCCGATGCCGTGAAGACGATGAAGAAGATGATGATCAGCTCCGGCCCGGTGAATACGCGTGCGGGCGCGAAACGTTTCAACAGGCCGTTTACGACGAAGACGACCAGCATGAAGGGGAAGAGCGCCGCCATGGGCATGTGGGTAATGGAGAGGTAGGAGGAATGGGCTTCGAAGGCGGAATGCACGACCCACCACGCCATTGAGGCGGACAGGAAGAGCCCCAGCCCCACCGCTCTGACGGTCATGCCCGAGGCAAGGCCCCCGGCCTTCGCCTGAAATCCCGTGCCGTCAGGAGCCGGTTCCGGCTTCCCGGCGGACGACGGGGACCGCTGTCTAACACTCATGGGATTAGCGCTTGAGGGGATGAAATCACTGGCACTACGGGTTGTTTTCCGGACGTTCCGGGATGCGCACAATGTATTTCCGTGAAGGGGTCTGATCAAGGACTAAAACCGCGGCCCGAGGTCGGCCGTTTCCCTTGACACCGGCCCTTGCGCTCCGTACAATGGACGAGGTTTTTCAGCCCATGTTTTCCCGTTCAGAGGACAGTTTTCATGCAGTATCTGCTCACCGGCGGATATGGCTGTATCGGTTCGTGGATCGTTAAGAACCTGATCGACGGCGGACACGATGTCGCGATCTACGATCAGATGGAACACACTGCCCGCATGGCGTTGATCATGGACGAGGAGCAGATCGCCCGGGTCCGGTTCATCGAGGGCGACATCGCCGACGGCCCCCGCTTCACCAGGGCGGTCGGAGAAACGGGGGCGTCCCGCATCATCCACCTGGCGGGTCTGCAGGTGCCCGTGTGCAGGGCCGACCCCATAAAGGGCGCCACCGTAAACGTGATCGGCACCCTGAACGTATTCGAAGCGGCAAAGACCCACGAGGATATCGTACAGCGCATCGTCTACGCGAGTTCCGCGGCCGTCTACGGCATGGAGGACGACTACGATTCGGGTCCCGTGGACAACGACGCGGTGCTGAGGCCGGTCACCCACTACGGCGTGTTCAAGCAGTGCAACGAGGCAAACGCGCGGGTGTACTTCCTCGATCACGGCATATCCAGCATAGGCCTGCGTCCATGGACCGTGTACGGACCGGGCCGGGACTTCGGGTTGACTTCCGATCCCACCAAGGCGGTCAAGGCCGCTCTGTTGAACCGGCCGTACGTGATCGGGTACGGCGGGCGGAACAACATGCAGTACGTGAACGACACCGCCCGTACGTTTATCCGCTGCGCCGAGGCGGAAACCACCGGTTCCGGGGCCTACAGCATCCGGGGTGACGTCGTGACCATCGACGAGGTCATCGCGTCCATCGAGCGCGTCGTGCCGGGTTCGGAGGGGCTCATCTCCCACCTGGACATGAACTTGCCCATCGCGCCGGACCTCGACGACCGCGCCATCCAGGAAGACGTGGGCGAGATCCCCTACACGCCGCTGGACGACGGGATCAGGGAGACCTGGGACGTTTTTCGCCGGCATCAGGAAGCCGGCACGCTGAGCACGGATGACCTGTAGGGGGATATATCTGCCATGACGCTGGAACGACAGATACAGGCCATGCAGACCGACGGCTGGTGCGTACTGGACAACATCATCCCGGCGGACAGGCTGGACGACATAAGTGGCCAGGTCATTGCCGCTACGAACCGGCACCGGAATCCCGACGCACCGGCGAACATCGGCCACGTGAGCGGTTTTCTCAAATACGACCAGTCGCTGGCGCCCTACCTCGCGGACCAGCGGGTCGTCGACCTGGCCGGCGCCCTGCTCGGGCACCATTTCCGCATCTCCTTTACCACGGCCACCATCAACGAACCTGGGAACGAACGCGGTGGATGGCACGCGGACTGGCCCTTCAACCAGCGGAACGCGGGACATGTGCCCGCGCCGTACCCCGACGCGGTCATGCACCTCACCACCATCTGGATGCTCTCATCCTTCACCGGCGAAAACGGGGGCACCCTCATCGTACCGGAAAGCCATCGCGCGTCAAACAATCCCACCGGAGGGAACGGCGTACCGCCCGAAGAACCCTATCCAACCGAACTGAACGTGACCGGCGAGGCGGGGAGCGTACTCGTCATGGACAGCCGGCTCTGGCATTCGACGGCCGCAAACACCTCGCAGGACCCCCGCGTGGCCGTCGTCGTACGCTACGCGCCCTGGTGGCTGAACCTGAACGTCCTGATGCCCGGGTCGGAAGACCGCAGGATCCTGGTGGACGAGACCGGCGGGACGGAAAACCTGGTTCCCGCCCTTCCGAAGGACGTCTTCGACGGCCTGCCCGGCGCGCTGAAGCCCCTCGTATCTCACTGGGTGGAGTAGGACTCCTTCCACCTTCGCAACCTCTAAACGGATTCTCAAGGCTCGTGCAAGGCCGCATTGCATCTGGCCG
Organism: Candidatus Latescibacterota bacterium; assembly: GCA_022821935.1. Taxonomy (GTDB): domain Bacteria; phylum JAAXHH01; class JAAXHH01; order JAAXHH01; family JAAXHH01; genus JAAXHH01. Next base: position 4,954 of record JAJECR010000219.1, on the reverse strand, counting down.
CGCTGCATCTTCTGAACAGTGTTGACCTGAATCAGATTTGCCTTGGTCGGTTGTGCCTGCCGGAAGAATCAAATATCCTGGATTCACATCCCGTGGTACCACGAAACATTTACCCCGTCTCATTAGTCTAACATTTAAGAATCGCACAATACATTTCCAATGCTGCAAATCCAATTCTGCAATTCTGATTGGAGGAGGTTATGAGCCGGACTGGTTTCGTCGCGGTCTTATTCACATATGTCTGGATATCAAGCGCGTGTAGCACCCAGGAGATCGGATTTGAGCACGATGAGCGGGACTATACCTTTGAACGCGACGGGAGGGACTATATCGAAGATGATCGGCAAAGATTCGAGGTGAACCCTGGTGGTACATTGACGGTCGATGCCGAATTGGGGACAATTCGCATCAGAAGCTCGATCAATGATGAAGTAGATGTCCTGGTGAGAAAGCGATTTCGGGCAACCGATGCTGACCAGGTTCGAAAAGCCTTCAGTAATATCGAAGTCGTAATCAAACAGACGTATAACGGGGTACGAATCGAAGTCGATCAGATCAGGTCCCCCACGTACACGAAAAAGTTCTGGCAGGACGACTGGCCGGAACGGGTCTATGTCGAAATCAATGTTATGGTTCCCTTGGAATTCAACCTGGACCTCAGTACGGTCATCGATGATATCCAGACTGGGGAAATCGTAGGAAGCGTGACGGCCAAGACCCTTACCGGGGACATTTCGACCGGTCCCACCGAAGGTGACTTGAGCATAAAATCGAACGGTGGAAGAGTCGTGACGAGTAGCGTAGTAGGCGATGTACACACTACTACTCTGACCGGTAACGTCGATATCGGCCCCGTGGCAGGTGATGTGATGATCCGTTCGAACTCTGGCAGTATAGAAACACGTAACATAGACGGGTACCTTCACGCCAAGTCCTTAACTGGGCGCATCAAGATCGGTCCAGTGGATGGTGATGTGAAGGTCTATTCGAACTCCGGCAGAATAGAAACGGATATCGTACGGGGGGATCTGCATGCCGGATCCCTGTCTGGTAACATCGAAATCGGCCCCGTGGATGGCGATGCGACGATACGTTCAAACTCCGGAGATATCCAAACCGGTTCTGTGCAAGGATATTTGAAATCCACGACGCTCAGCGGAAAAGTCAGGGGAGAACAATGAAACCGGCAGTTTTGCTGACATTGATTTTTGCGTGTGTCGTTGCCGCGAATATATGCTGCGTGCAGGAGGTTACTTATATGGCGGAAGGCCGGGAACACATGGAGAGAATAGAAGAACAGTTCATCGTCGAGCCAGGAGGTACGCTGACGATCGATGCCGACCTGGGCGACATTCGCATCGATACCTGGGACGAGAACAAAGTGGACGTGCTCGTGGAGAAGTGGATCGCGCGCTATTCGGAAGCAAAGGCCCGCCGGGAACTTGAAGACGTGGAAGTGGACGTTTCGCAACACGCGAACGATGTACGGATCGAGGTCAACAAGCCTAGATGGTTCAAACGGAACAGGGTCAGGGCGAAAATGACCGCGCGCGTGCCCGGATCCTTTAACCTGGATCTGAAAACCGCCGGCGGAGACATCGAAGTGGCCGATTTGCAGGGCAATGTAAAGGCCGGGACTGCCGGCGGGGATATAGACATCGGCACCATCACGGAAGGCGACGTCAAAGCCAGCACCGCCGGCGGGGATATCCAGGTACGCGGCGGCGGCAGGGAGACCGCGTTGTCGACGACCGGCGGCAACATCACGGTCGATCGCGCGGAGGGTGGCGTGACGGCCAGATCGACGGGTGGCAACATTGAGATCGGTGATACCGGTGGAAATGTCGACACGAAAACGACAGGTGGCAATATCGGGATCGGAAGAGTCCAGGGCAACGTTACCGCGAAGACGACCGGCGGGAATTTAGAAACCGGACCTATCCTCGGCAATGTCGACGCGAAGACGGTCGGCGGAAACATCGAGATCGATGACGTGCAGGGTACGGTGAACACCAATGCGGTGGGTGGACGCGTTACGGTCGGCGTCCAGTAGAGCCGCGCGTCGCGGCCAGTGCGATTTTTCACGTTGAACCTGGTCCGGTGGTATAAAGGCGGAATCGATGAGGAAATCCATACGGTTCGCGGCCGTCTTTTGTGCATGTGTCGCCCCGTTCATTGCGGTGCTCGCGCCATGCAATGCGCAGGAAACAGCCTTCATGCGCGATGAAGACGGGTTCGTGGAAAGCATTGAGCAGCGCTACACTGTCGATTCGGAAGGATCCCTGACGCTGAAGGCCGAGATCGGATCGGTCCAAGTGGACAGCTGGACGAACGATGAGGTGAAGATTCATATAGAAAAGCGGATGAACGCACGACGTGAACAACGGGCTCGCAGCGCCTTTGACGAAGTGGATGTGGTCCTCTCGCGGCAGGATAACGATGTGCATGTCCGGGTAATTGACAAGAAAAAGTCGATCTTCCTACGCAACCTACGCAACCGTGTATCCGTGAAAGTGACGGTACGCGTACCCGAACCCTACGCACTGGATCTCTCGACCGTAGACGGAAGTATCGTAATTAAAAACACGAAAGGCCCGGTGACGGCCCGCGCCGTGGATGGCGGTATCGAAATCGGTTCCGCGGACAGTCAGGTCAACGCCGGCACAACCGACGGCAACATCGAGATCGCAGACTTGACGGGCTCCATCACGGCCCGCACCGTGGACGGCGACATTGAAGTCGATTCCACAAAAGGACACGTCAAAGCGAGTACGACCGACGGCGACATCGAAATCCATAACACGCGAGGGAGTGTGATCGCGAACGCTGTGGACGGCAGCGTCGATATCAGGCACGTAACAGGCGACGTCATCGCCAGAACTACTGACGGCGACGTCGAAATCCACAGTACGCAAGGCGCGGTGACTGCCAAATCCGTAGACGGCCGTATCGAGACAAGAGCCACTGAGGGAGACGTGGACGCGAGCACGCTCAAAGGAGATATCGATCTCTACGGCACGAAGGGCTACGTAAAGGCACAGGCCGTTCGCGGCAGCATTTCGTTGGACGTCGCCCGTACAAACTCGGATACAGATCGGGCAGGCCCAGGTCCGCAAAACATAGATCAGGATCCGGATACCCGATTTCTGCTAGAAACCACCGAGGGAGACGTCACTATCTATCTTCCCGAAGACCTGGCGGCCTCGATCGAGGCGGAGGGATCATCGGGTGGACTCCTGTTAAGCCGCTTGTGGCGGGACGAAGTCGGCCGCGTGTATTCTGACTTCGGACTGAACCAGAGCGAGTGGGGCGTGTTTTTTTACAGACAAAGCGAAGCCAGCGGCGACATCAACGGCGGTGGGAATCGAATCCGTCTCCAAACGCACAGCGGGAATATCTACATCAAGGAAAGGAACCGCTGAGCGCAGTCGAGCGAAGACGCAACCTTTCAGTCCCCGCCGAAGTCTCAGTAACACAACCGGCAGATGTCTTCGCTACACAACCGTGGGAGTTCAAACAGCATGAAGTCGATATGGGTAACAGCGATCGCGTGTGCGTGTATTTTTACGGTTCTTGTTTCCGGCGCGCAGTCAACCGGGATTATTCGGGCTGGACAGGGCGGTCAGGGCGGACCAGGCGGACCGGGATACACGGAAACGATTGAAAAAACGTTTACCGTGAATCAGGGCGGCAAATTGAGCATTGATGCCGACCTCGGATCCGTTCGAATCGAGACCTCTACGAGCAACACCGTGAAGGTGCTCGTGGAAAAGCGTCTGAAAGAGGGCACGGAAGAACAGGCCCGCAGCGCCTTCGAAGACGTGGACGTGAAAATCGAAGGGCGGAACGGCGGCGTAAGCATCCGGGTCGACAAGAAACGATGGATCAAACGCAACAGGGTGTCCGTGATGATGAAAGTGCGGGTTCCTGAAGCATTTAATCTTAAAATCGATACCAAGGGCGGGAACATTGATATCGAGGATCTGGCCGGCGAAGTCCTGGCTGAGACCGCGGGCGGCAATGTCACGGTAGGAAACACGAAGGGTGGCGTGACCGCCAGGACCCTGGGCGGAAGCGTCCGTGTCGGACACACCGAAGGCGATGTAGAGGCCAGGACGATGGGCGGCAACATCGAAATAGGCGACGTGAAGGGCGACGTACAGGCCAAGACCCTGGGCGGAAGCATCCGTGTCGGACACGCCGAAGGCGACGTGCAGGCCAGGACGATGGGCGGCAACATCAATGTAGACAGCGCGGTGGGTGAAGTTTCGGCCTGGACCCTGGGTGGAAAGGTCAGCATCGGTTCCACGTAGCGCGAGCGCTAAATGGCCCTTGAATCAATTGATACTGGAATGATACTGGAAGTTAGGAGAAAAAGATGAAATCGATATGGACCTTCGCAACGGTCGGTTTGTTCATCGCCTCGGCATATGCATGCCAAGCACAGGAGACCACATTTATGCGGGACGGACTGAACTTCAAAGAACGAACCCACCAGATACTTGCGGTAGATGGAGCCGGCACGTTGGCCGTAGACGCCGACTTCGGCTCGATCCGGGTCGAAAGCTGGACCAACGATGAAGTGGATGTCGAGATAGAAAAACGCCGGTCTGGCATTAGCGAAGACAGCGCCCGCGAGGCCTTCGACGGCGTTGCCGTGGATATTTCACAACGGGAGAACGACGTCTACATCCAAATCGACATCACGGACACCCTGTTGCGCTTGATGCATCGTTTCTTGCCGAAAAGCCGTTTCGGGTCGGACAGGTTATCGGTGGATATAAGGGTCAGGGTGCCGGAATCGTACAGCCTGGACCTCAAGACTTCGGGCGGTGATATCGATATCGGGGACCTGCGGGGAGACGTTTCTGCCCGCACTTTGGGCGGCGATATCAACGTCGGCAATGTAACGGAATCGCTGGTCCGGGTTCACACGTCAGGAGGCGATGTGACC
>JAJECR010000389.1 GCA_022821935.1 Candidatus Latescibacterota bacterium | reverse complement strand
AATACGGGTGGGAACCGGCCGGCAATTTGTCGCCTGTGGGAATGCAGCGTACCTGTCCGTATCCGTCGATCTGCCAGCCGTGAAAGGGACATCGCAACCGGTCGGCAATGACCTCGCCATGCGCAAGATTGGCCCCCATGTGCGGGCAAAAGGCTTCGACCGCGTATACTTTTCCGTCAGATTCGCCACGGAAAAGTGCGATTCGATGTCCGAGACATTCGACGTACATCACTTCGCCGCGCTTCATGTCGGTCGATGCCGCGACCCGGTACCATCCGTCGGGATACGGAGGGGGATAAGTTGACGCGCGGAACACCTCGGATGGCCTCGCGCGACCACTCCCGCGGAGAACTCCATTGCGGCGAGCTATTCGCTCCCCCGCCTCAGGTTTCTTGGTAGCGGCCATTGCAGAACGCCCGTTTGGTAACCGTTCCGCCGGAAAGTGCGCCGTATTGCATGAAGGTCGAGATCAGACCAGGTCGAACCGATCCAGGTTCATCACCCTGGTCCAGGCGCCCACGAAGTCCTGAACGAACTGATTCTGTCCATCGTCTGAGCCGTAGACTTCCGCATAGGCCCGAAGCTCGGAATTGGAACCGAAGACCAGGTCCACCCGGGTGGCGGTCCACTTCACCTCACCGGTCTGGCCGTCGCGTCCCTCGTACACTTCTTCCGAATCGGACGCAGGGCTCCACTCGGTGTCCATGTCGAGCAGGTTCACGAAGAAGTCATTGGTCAGCGTCCCCGGCCGACTGGTGAACACGCCGTGTTGAGACTGTCCGGTGTTCGCGTTCAGGGCGCGCAGGCCCCCGACGAGTGCCGTCATCTCGGGCGCGGTGAGCGTCAGCATGTAAGACCGCTCCACCAGCAGGTCTTCCGGCTTGCCGTCCTGCCCGGCCTGGAGGTAGTTGCGGAACCCGTCCGCGGTGGGTTCGAGCACGTCGAAGGACTCCGCGTCGGTCCATTCGTCCGTCGCGTCGGTGCGGCCCGGCGCAAAGGGGACCTGTACATGATGCCCGGCGTCCTTTGCGGCCTGCTCGACACCGGCGCAACCGGCCAGCACGATCAGGTCGGCGAGGGAGACCCGCTTGCCGCCGGCCTGTCCATTATTGAACTCCGCCTGGATCTGCTCCAGCTTCGGCAGTACCTCGCTGAGCGCGGACGGATCGTTTACCGCCCAGTCCTTCTGCGGCGCGAGACGGATGCGCGCGCCGTTAGCCCCACCGCGCTTGTCGGTGCCGCGGAAAGATGACGCCGCCGCCCAGGCGGTCGAGACCAGTTGGGAGACGGACAGGCCGGAGGCCAGGGCCTTCGCCTTCAGGTCGGCGATGTCCTGGTCATCGATCAACTCGTGATCCACGTCGGGGACCGGATCCTGCCAGAGCAGCGCCTCTTCGGGGACCAGGGGGCCGATGTACCGGCTGCGGGGTCCCATGTCGCGGTGAAGCAGCTTGAACCACGCCCTGGCGAAGGCGTCTTCCAGGGCCGCCGGACTTTCAAGAAAGCGCTGCGTGATCGCCGCGTAGTCCGGGTCCGCCTTGAGAGACAGATCCGTGGTGAGCATCATGGGGGCGTGCTTCTTCGACGGATCGTGGGCGTCCGGCACGTTGGCCACCTCGGAGGCGTTCCGGGGCGTGTACTGCGACTTGCCCGCGGGACTCTTCGTCAGTTCCCACTCGTGGGCGTAAAGGTTCTCGACGAATTCGTTGTCCCATTTCACCGGGTTGCTGGTCCAGGCGCCTTCCAGGCCGCTGGTGATCGTATCGCCCGCCTTGCCGCTGCCATGGCTGCTTTTCCATCCGAGGCCCTGCTGATGAATACAGGCGCCTTCCGGGTCGGGACCGACATGGTCCTCGGGACCAGCGCCGTGGGCCTTGCCAAAGGTATGGCCACCGGCGATCAGGGCGACCGTCTCCTCGTCGTTCATCGCCATGTTCTTGAACGTCTGCCGGATGTACTGCGCCGCCAGGGCAGGGTCCGGATTGCCGTTCGGCCCTTCCGGGTTTACGTAGATCAGCCCCATATGGTCGGCTCCGAGGGGACACTGAAGCTCGCCGTCTTCGCTGTGGCGCTCGTCATCAAGCCACGTCGTCTCGGGACCCCAGTCCGTCTCGTCCGCCTCCCAGACGTCCGGGCGGCCGAAGGCGAAGCCGAAGGTCTTGAACCCCATGGACTCCAGTGCGCAGTTGCCGGCGAAAATGAGCAGGTCGGCCCAGGAGAGATTCCGGCCGTATTTCTTCTTGACCGGCCAGAGCAGTCGTCGGGCCTTGTCCAGGTTCCCGTTGTCGGGCCAGCTGTTGAGCGGCGCGAAGCGTTGATGGCCGGAACCGCCGCCGCCCCGTCCGTCAAAAATACGATACGTGCCCGCGGCGTGCCAGGTCATGCGGATGAAGAGCGGTCCGTAGTGGCCGTAATCGGCGGGCCACCAGTCCTGCGAAGTCGTCATGACCTCTTCGATGTCCTTCCTCAGCGCGTCGACGTCGAGGTCCTTGACTGCCTCGGCGTAGTCGAAATCCTCGTCCATCGGATCGGACTGGGGCGCATTCTGGCGGAGCGGTTTCAGGTCCAGTTGATCCGGCCACCAGGTCTGGTTGGTCGTCATTTCGTTCCTCCGTTCATGTGTTCTGGGTATAGCCCAAACTCATGGATTCGTTGCATGTCTCGCGTATAACCTTTCGGTCATCAAAAATACCGATTTCACCCGTGTCCAGGCAAGAGGAATCTGGCGGAAAATGAGCAGGATCGGGCGTCCACCCTTCCATAAATGGTCTTGATGCATCGAAGGAAGTTTGGCAAGTTGAAATACAGTTCCCGCTGTTCCAGCCAAGGTGCACAAACATGCCATCCGTACCTGCTTCAACATACTGCCGCCAACGCTTCGTTCTCTCGCTTCTGTCGGTCCTGCTGTTTGCCGGATGCGGCAACTCCATGGACCCGGTAGGGCCCGAACCGGAAGGTCCGGAGTACATCGAGGTGCGGGTCGTTACCGTCGGCCCTACCCTGACCAAGTGCTATGGCGTGGGTCTGCGGACATGCATGTTGGTCGACGGGGGGTTGTTCTACGAAGGGATTGAGGGTTTCGATTACGAGGCCGGCTATAACTATCGCCTCCGCATCGGAAAGTACGATCCCTGGGACGGGGGTGAGCCTCCGCAGGATGCCGGCAAGTACGCCTATCGCCTGCTGGAGCAATTGGAGAAGACCGCGGCGCCTTCCTCGCCGGTAACCCTGACGGTAGGTCCCGCGCGCGTCGTATGCGCCCGAAGCGACGACTTCTGTCCGGTGGTGGACGGCGCGCCGTACGACGATTTTATCAACGGTTTCGAATACGAG
>JAJECR010000061.1 GCA_022821935.1 Candidatus Latescibacterota bacterium | reverse complement strand
ATGAGCACGCAAAGAGTAGCCGTTATCACGGGGGCGGGACGCGGCATGGGCGCTGCGATCGCCCGGAACCTCGCGGGCCAGGGGTGGGCCGTCGCACTGCTGTCTCCATCCGGAGCGGCGGAAACGCTCGCCGGTGAACTGGGTGGCATCGGCGTTACGGGTTCCGTCACGGGTGAGGCCGACCTGCGAAAGCTGGTCGATCTGACCATGGACGCCCACGGCCGCATCGACGGCGTCGTCAACAGCACCGGCCATCCGCCCAAGGGCAGCCTCCTGGATATACCGGACGAGGACTGGCACGAGGGACTGGACATCGTGTTTCTCAACGTGGTACGCATGGCGCGCCTTGTCACGCCGATCATGGTGGAGCAGGGTGACGGGTCGATCGTGAACATTTCCACCTACGCCGCCTTCGAACCGGAGCATTACTTTCCGGTTTCGACCCCCTTCCGGGCGGCCCTGGCGACTTTCACGAAGATCTACGCCGACAACCACGCCGGCGACAACATCCGGATGAACAACATCCTGCCGGGTTTCATCAACAGCCTGCCGGAATCGGAGGCGTTCCGAGCGCGCATTCCTATGGGACGCTACGGCACCGTGGAAGAGATCGCGGAAACGGCCGCCTTCCTGCTGTCCCCGGGAGCGGGTTATATCACGGGACAGAACCTGCGGGTCGACGGCGGCATAACGCGGTCAGTGTGAGGAGATCATGAAAGAGGCGGACCTGGCGTTTTTTCGCAAGAACGGGTTCATCAATCTGGGAAAAGTGCTTTCGGACGCGGATGTGGACCGTTTTCGCGGTCTCTTTGATGAAGACAGGCGCCGGTTTCCCTATTTCTGGCATCCCTACGGCCACCACCAGGAAGCCAACTACGACGCCCTCGTCACCACACCGGCCTTCGACGGGCTGGTACGCCATCCCCGGATCTACGGAACAATCCAGGAGCTAATGGGCGGTCCGCTCTGTTTCGGGGAGATCGGACTGCGGTCCATGGGCCCGTACAAGGGTGAATTCCACCAGCGCTGGCATCGCGACAAGGCCCACTGGCTCGACCATCCCCTGCGCATGGACTACATCCAGCTCATGGTCTATTTCACCGATGTGGATGAAAGCACCCACTGCTTTTCCATATCGCCCGAAGGGATCGATCAGCTTGTCCTGAAGGAGAACAGCGCCCAATTGGAACGGGGCGTCTACGACCTCCACGGACCGGCGGGCACCTGCGCCCTGTTCAACGTATCGGTGCTGCACACGGCGACCACCCGTCCCACGCGTGCCGTTCGGAAGACCGCGCAGATCTACTACGGCCACCGGGACCGGGACCCGCTCGCCAACGATTCGGGGATCCCCGCCACCTTCTGGCGGGACAGTGAAGACCCGGAGACCCGCGCCTTCTACGGTGTCCTGAACGAGCGAACAAAGATCTACATGGCGGCTTTCGGGGGGTAGACCGGGTCGCGCTCGCATTTCTGCCAATTTGGATCTTACTCCAAAAAAGCAGGTTGTTTTTGGAGGGATGTTCAAATCAGTTACGCGTCGCCGACCCTGAAAGAGCAGGTCAGACGAACTCCAGTTCCCCGGATGGCTTTATGCGGCGGTAGTAGCAACCGGTGCGGAACTGGCCGTCGCTGTCCTTCGTGTGACATACCCCGGAACCCAGGGGCGTTACGAGGAATACCACGGAGTTCTGCTCGCAGTTGATGCGGATTTCATCGATGCGCAAGGCGTTTCCCGACGTGGCGCCCTTGACCCACAGTTCGTTCCGCGAAGTGCTCCAGAACGTGGCGATGCCGGTCTTCAGGGATTCGTCCAGGGCCTGTCGGTTGATATAGGCCACAATCAACACTTCCTTCGTTGCCGAATCCTGCACGACGACCGGCAGGACTTCTTCTTCGATGCCGGCGACCTGCCGGAGTTTCGAGAAATCCAGAGTCTCTCCTGTTCCTTCTTCCAGTAGATTCAGTTCTGTTGTGTTCGCCATGACTGCTCCATATATACAATGTATCTACAACTTGATCGATTTCTAGCGGCGGGAACCTGGGGCCAAACTGCGGGACGGCAACGCGCGGTCTGACGGTCAAACCAGGTGGACCACCGATCCTTTACAGCAGATGGTCATCCGCCGCGTGGCGCGCGCCGACCCCCTTCTGCATACGCATGAGTTGCGCCTGCCGCGGAGACAGCTCCTCTAACCATTCTTCCCGAAATCCGTCGTGGGGATCGAGTTGGAAGAGGAGCATGGACTTTCGGTAGTGCCCGAACAGGGCGTGGCGGTTGCGGTCGGTGGCATTGGCGCCGCCGCCGTGCCAGCACTGACCATTGAAGATCAGCACGCTGCCCGCGGCAGCCTCGGGCTGGTAGACGTGCGGCACCTCCATACCTTCCGGCGGACCGGCCCATCCGCTCTTGTGCGAACCCGGCACGATGCGCGTACCGCCAATCTCCGCGTTGAAATCGTCCAACATCCAGATGGTGTTCATCATCACGGGAGAGACCGGATTCAGCATGTGCTGCGGTATGTCGCTGTGGAAGTCCTGGTAACCGTCGCCAGGCCGCACGATGCGGGAACTCAGGCTGCCCAGCACGAGCGTCCTGTCCAGCACCCGTTCCAGGATGGGCAGGACGATTGGGTGGTCGACGACCTGGAGAAACACGGGGTCCAGGGTGGGCAGGTTACGCACCAGTAGCGACGTACCGCCGCGGTTCTCGTAACCGGCCTCGCCATGCGCTTGCGCGACGCGGATCAGCGCCTCACGAAGCGCGCATACCTGGGAGGCTGTCAGCACGTCGGGTAACAGGGTAAAACCGAAGACTTCGATTTCGGCCGCGGCCTGTTCGAATGGGGACATCAATCGCTTCCTATGGTCCTTTTAAGATAAGCCTTCAGCCGCTCCCATGCGTCCAGGGCGGGTTCCTCGTTCTTCGGGTCGCGGTCCACGTACAGCCAGAACCCGTGATTGACGTCGTCGTAGATATGCACGTCGTTCTCCACGCCGGCCTCGCGCAGCGCGGCGACGAAGCGTTCCACCTGTTCGGGGGACGGACCGCGGTCGAGCCCGGCAAAAGTGCCGTAGACCTCGTGGTGTATGGCCTTGAGCCGCTCGGGATCGTCGAGGAGGCGTCCATAGAAGATGGCCGTGGCGTCATGGTTTTCACTACCCAGGGCGTAGCTCAGGGCGACCCCGCCGCCATAGCACCAGCCCATGGCCCCGATCTTGCCGTTCACGTCCGGGCGGCCCCGCAGATAGGCCGCGGCGGCGTCCAGGTTGCGGATGATCCTATCCATGTCGTCCAGCGTTTCCCGCACCAGCGCCATGTTCTCGTCCCGGTTGCTCCCCGTTCGACCGGAATACAGGTCGGCCGCCAGCGCAACGTAGCCTTCTGCCGCCAGGGCGTCGGCCACCTGCCTGACGCGGTCCACGAGACCGTTCCATTCATGAATGAGTATCACGGCCCCACGGGGACCCGTACCTTCCGGTTCGGCCAGATAGCCCCTCGTAGCCGGATCTTCTTCGAAATAGGCCAGGTCGCTGCCGAGCGGCGCGCCGGCCTTGCCGACTATGGCGTCCGGTATCCGGCCGTCGGGCGTCGGTTCGAAGGGTATCTGCTGACCATGGACCGGCAACCCGGCGATGGCTATAACGACCGCTCCCGCGGCCAGGATTATGACCTTCATCGAAGGAATGAGCATGTGTTTTATCATGAGCCCGCACTCCTTTGAACGTCAGTAACAGGCCGCACCGTAACCGCCGGCGTCGAACCTTGCTACTCATTTAGAGGTTTCCATCCAAATCGGCCTGCAATATACTTATCGCACGCACGCTAATCAATCGTGAAATCTGCCACGGCTAAACTGTCCGAATCTACTGATCCACATCCAGGAGACCGCATGAAGAACCGGCTGAAGGAGAAACTGCGCAACGGCGAAGTGACCTATGGCGTATCCGTCGGAACCCCTTGTAACGATATCGTGGAACTGGTGTCGAACCTGCCCTTCGACTGGATCTGGTTCGACGCCGAACACGGACCCACGAACACGGAAATGCTCCACCCCATGATCCAGGCGACCCGTGGCCGGGACGTCACGCCGCTCGTCCGCGTGCCCTGGAACGACCTGGTGCATATCAAGAAAGCGCTGGATATCGGCGCGGAAGGCCTGATCATCCCCTGGGTCAATAACCGGGAGCAGGCCGAATACGCCGTCCGTGCGGCCAAGTATCCGCCCATGGGCATCCGCGGCATGGGCGCCCGCTTTCTCAATGTTTCCGGGGGCGATGCGGCGGAATACGTCCGTACCGCCAACGAGGAAACATTCATCATGGTCCAGATCGAAACTGTCGAGGCCGTGGAGAACCTGGATGAGATCCTTACCACCCCCGGCGTCGACGCCTTCCTTGTGGGTCCGAACGACCTCGCGGCCTCCCATGGCTACGTGGGCCAGCCACTCCATCCCGAGATGGAAAAAGTGGTCGAGAGGATAATAACCCGGGCAAAGGAACTCGGCGTGCCGGGCGGATACGCTTTCATCTCAATGGACGTCAACAGGCAGCGTATCGCGCAGGGCTTCCAGTGGATTACCCTGGGAACCGACATGGGCTTTCTTACCCAGGCGGCCCGGGCGGCGCTTACCGACGTGGGAAGGTAGCGGAGGGATGCGCGAGCAGGACCGCTTGACCAGGACTGAATGTCTCAGGCGGGTCAGGACGGTACCTGGCGCCTGGGGTTTCGGGGGTTTCGGACCCGCCGGGCCCATCCGTTAATGGGAACCATCAGTCGTTGTTCCGGTCCCTGGAAAGTCGTCTTCTGATGGCCATGGCGTGGGCCGACAGGCCTTCCGCGTCCGCCAGGTGGATCGCGGCCGGGCCCAGTTGTTTCTCGGCCTGCTCGTTGACCGCGAAGAGGCTGGTTATTTTAAGGAAATCCCTGGTGCTCAGGGGGGAGAAGAACCGGGCGCTGCCCCCGGTGGGCATGATGTGGCTGGGACCCGTTACGTAGTCGCCCAGGGCTTCCGAAGAATGTTCGCCCACGAAAATCCCTCCGGCGTGCCGGATCCTTTCCACCAGCGGCCAAGGATCCGCAACCAGCAGGCACAGGTGCTCCGGCGCGTAGGCGTTCGCCAGTTCGACCGCCTCGTCCAGGCTCGAAACGAGTACGATCCCTCCGTTCTGGTCCAGGGAAGATCGGACTATATCCGCCCTGTCCAGTCCAGACAGTTGCTCGTCCACCGTGTGCTGAACCGCCAGGGCCAACGTGGACGAAGGCGTGATCAGTATGGCACTCGCCATAGGGTCGTGTTCCGCCTGCGCCAGCAGGTCGGCCGCGGCGTAGGCCGGATTGGCCGCCTGGTCGGCGATGAGCAGCGTCTCCGTTGGGCCGGCGAGTTGGTCGATGTCCACGATCCCGTACACCTGGCGCTTGGCCAGGGTCACGAAGATGTTCCCCGGTCCGACGATCTTGTCCACCCGGGATATGGATGCCGTGCCGTATGCCATAGCGGCAATGGCCTGGGCTCCGCCCATCCGGTAGACCGTGTCGGCGCCCGCCACGGAAGCAGCGGCGAGGACAACCGGCGGTATCTTGCCGTCCTTTCCTGGCGGCGTGGCCACGACGACCTCGCCGACGCCGGCGACGCGGGCGGGGATCACGGCCATAAGCAGCGAAGAAGGATAGGCGGCTCCTCCGCCGGGTACGTAGACGCCCACACGGTCAAGCGGCCGTATGATCTGCCCGGTACCGCCCGCTTCATCCCAGTGCGTCCAGGATTCCGACGGCTGCCGCTCATGAAAGGAACGGATGCGGCCGGCCGCTGTTTCCAGGGCATCTCGCAATCCTCCGGGCAGCGAATCCAGCGACTCATCGATCTCGCTTCTCGGAATCTCGAAGGCGTCCGGGGCGCTTCCGTCCAAGATCCGGGCATAATGCCTTACCGAAGCGTCCCCGTTTTCCCGGACATCATCGATGATTTTCGCAACCGCCTGTTCCGCGGTCAGGGTCTCGCCGAACAATTCCCGGTTCCGTGCTTCGATACCGGCACCCGGTACCGTTTCGCTCACCGGCCGCCGCTTCAGGATGCTCGACCCGGCCTCTTCGGGGGTCAGTATCCGGATGTTCATTGCTTTTCTCCGCTCTCATGTCAAGCAGGCTGCGCCGGCGTGGGCTTCAACGGCTTAAGCGCATCGAGTATGGGACCACAACCGAATTTCACGCAGTCCGTCGCTGGAAGACCGGTCTCCTGCTCGACGCGGTTAACCTCGCTCCTTGCATCATCCGAAGACATACCGAAACAATTGAGCGATACCGCAACTACCCGGCAGGGGAATAACGGCCGGGCAATGGCCTCGTGGATGCGGATCATCTCCTCGTAGGTCGGAACATCCACCGGGAGATTGCGCATCACGTCCCTCCCCGGCTGGTGGCACAGCACCAGAGCCTGCGGCGCCGCGCCGTGCAGCAGGCCGAGCGATACGCCTGAATAGGATGGGTGCAGGATCGTGCCCTGGCCTTCGATGACCAGCAGTTCCCGGTGCTTTCGTTCCAGCACCAGTCTTTCCACCGCGCCCGAGATGTAATCCGCCGCCACGGTATCCACCGCTATGCCCGATCCCGCGATCATGATGCCGGTCTGCCCGGTGGCCACGAACTCCGCGTCCCGCAGCGCGTATTCCACCGC